>CAYMRW010000333.1:0-3308 GCA_964392825.1 uncultured Rhodobacterales bacterium | reverse complement strand
CGGACGGTCGGGCCTCGACGGCCCGGCCGGACGCGCCCCCCTCAAAGGTCATTCGGCGGCCACCGGCACGGCGCGCGGCACCGCGTCCGGCACGATCTGGCCCAGCACCTCGGCCGAGGCAACGACCCCGGGCAGGCCGGCGCCCGGATGCGTCCCGGCGCCGACGAGGTAGAGCCCGCGCAGCTCCTCGCTGACGTTGTGCGGGCGGAACCACGCCGACTGCAGGATCCGCGGCTCGATCGAGAAGCCGCAGCCATGGGGCGAAAGGTACCGGTCGCGGAAGTCCTCGGGCGTGAAGCAGAAGCTTTCGGTCACGCGACCCGAGAGGCCCGGGAGCGTCGCCTCGAGCGCCGCGGCGATCCGTTCCCGATAGGGCTCGGCCTCTGCCTGCCAGTCGATGCCGCCGTGGCCGAGATGCGGGACCGGCGACAGCACGTAGAAGGTGTCGTCGCCCGCGGGCGCGCAGGACGGGTCGGTGACGCTCGGGCGGTGGACGTAGAGGCTGAAGTCCTCGGCCAGGCGCCCGGTGCGGAACACGTCGCGGCAGAGACCGGCGTAGCGCGGACCGTTCAGGATCGTGTGGTGACCGACGTCCGGCCACATCTCCGCCGTGCCGCGCGTGCCGAAGTACCAGACGAAGAGGCCCATGGACCAGCGCGCCCGGTCGAGCCGTCGCGCCGTCCAGCGCCGGCGCCGGCGGCCGCGCAGGAGGTGCGCGTAGGTGTGCCCGGCATCGGCGTTCGACACGACGACGTCCGCCGCGACCGTCCGCCCGCCGACGAGACGCACGCCGCGGGCACGGGTCTCGTCGGCGAGGATGGTGTCGACCTCGACCCCCTGCCGGACGATGCCGCCCTGCGCCAGTACCACGCGGACCATGGCGCGGGCGATCGCCTCGACCCCGCCCATGGCGTAGTGCACGCCGAACGTGGCCTCGAGATGGCTGACGAGGGCGTAGATCGAGGTCACGCGGAACGGGTCGCCGCCGATGAAGAGCGGGTGGAACGACAGCGCCATCCTGAGCCGCGGGTCGCGGACCCGCGCCGCCGCGAGCGCCGCGATCGAGCGGTCGGCGCGCAGCCGGGCGAAGGTCGGCAGCACCTTCAGCGTCTCCGCGATCGCGTGCATCGGCTGCCGCCCGAGACCGACGAATCCCACGTCGTAGCGGCGCGCGGCGTCGCGCAGGAACCGCTCCCAGCCCGCGACGTCGGCGGGCGACAGACGCCGCACCTCCTCGCGCATCGCGTCGTGGTCGGCGCGCGCGGCCAGGCGCGAGCCGTCGGGCCAGCGGATCTCGTAGAACGGATCGAGCGGGCGCAGGTCGACCTCGGCATCGAAATCCCGCCCGCAAGCGGCCCAGAGGTCGCGGAACACATGCGGCACGGTGACGATCGTCGGCCCGAGGTCGAAGCGATGCCCGCCGCGCCGGATCGCCGAGCCGCGTCCGCCCGGCCCCTCGAGCCGGTCGAGCACGGTGACGCGATAGCCCTTGGCGCCGAGGCGCATGGCTGCGGCCAGCCCGCCGATACCGGCGCCGACGACGACGGCATGTGGGCGGGGATCGGGTCTCGACGGCTCCATCGCGGTCAGCCTACGACTGTCTAGCAAAGTTGACAATCGCCGACATGCGGTCGCGGTCTCCTTTCGAACGCCGACTTCCCGTGTCAAACTGGCCTGACAGTCGTCGATGGAGGGTGCCATCCAGGTCGTCACGCTGACCCTTGCCCGCTTTCCGCGTGTCGCGGGCCGCGCCTGGGCGTTCGTCCAGATGGGCATCGCGCGTCCGGCGCTGTGGCGTCGGCGCCGCGACGGGCTCGAGTTCTGGAAGCTCTGCGGCTCGGGCACCGGAGAGGGGTTCACGCCGGTCCCCAACACCGCTGTCTGGGCGATCCTCGCCGTCTGGCACGACGCCGCGGCGGCCGAGGCCGGACTCGCGCGGCCGCCGTTCCCGGCGTGGCGCCGCCGCGCGGCGGAGACCTGGACGGTGTCCCTCGCCCCAGTCTCGGCGCGGGGCACGTGGTCGCAGCGGACGCCGTTCCGGCCTAGCGACGCCCCGGGCGGACCGCTCGCGGTCATGACCCGCGGCACCATCCGCCCGCGGGCGCTGCGCGGCTTCTGGGGCAAGGAGCCCGCGGTCAGCCGGGCCATCGGCCGCGACCCCGACGTGCTCTTCAAGGCCGGCATCGGCGAGGTGCCGTGGCGCAACCAGATCACCTTCTCGATCTGGCCCGACGCCGCCGCGATGACCCGCTTCTCGCGCGGCTGTCCGCATGCCGAGGCGGTGCGCGCCGTCCGCCAGGGCGACTGGTTCGCCGAGGAGCTCTACGCCCGCTTCCACGTCCTCGGCACGGCCGGCACGTGGGGCGGCGCCTGTCCCCTGGCGCCGCCCTCGCCCTTGACCCCGGGCCGCAAAGCCGCAGCATAAGGCGCGCCGCTGAACCTCGCGAGGTCGCTCTCCGCCCATGACGTTTCCGTTCTCCGCCATCGTCGGGCAGGACGAGATGAAGACCGCCCTGGTCCTGACCGCGATCGAGCCGCGGCTGGGCGGCGTGCTGATCTTCGGCGACCGCGGCACCGGCAAGTCGACCGCCGTGCGTGGCCTCGCCGCGCTGCTGCCGCCGATCGAGGCGGTGGAGGGGTGCCCGGTGAACTCCGCCAGGGTCGAGGACGTGCCGTCCTGGGCCAGCGCCGGCACGAAGGTGAGCAAGCGCCCGACGCCGGTGGTCGACCTGCCGCTCGGCGTCACCGAGGACCGCGTAACCGGGGCGCTCGACATCGAGCGGGCGCTGGCGCGGGGCGAGAAGGCGTTCCAGCCGGGGCTGCTGGCGCAGGCGAACCGCGGCTATCTCTACATCGACGAGGTGAACCTGCTTGAGGACCACGTGGTCGACCTGCTGCTCGACGTTGCCGCGTCCGGCGAGAACCTCGTCGAGCGCGAGGGGCTGTCGGTGCGTCATCCGGCCCGCTTCGTGCTCGTGGGCTCGGGCAACCCCGAAGAGGGGGAGCTGAGGCCGCAGCTTCTCGACCGCTTCGGGCTGTCCGTCGAGGTCGGCTCGCCCACCGATCTCGACGAGCGGGTCGAGGTGATCCGGCGGCGCGAGGCGCATGACCGCGAAGACCCGGCCTTCGCCAAGAGATGGAAGGCCGCGGATGCAAAGCTGCGCCGCACCATCGTCGCCGCGCGCGAACTGCTCGGCCGGGTCGAGACGTCGGAGGCGGCGCTGCGCGACTGCGCCCGGCTCTGCGTGGCGCTCGGCGCCGACGGCCTGCGCGGCGAGCTCACGCTGCTGCGCGCCGCGCGGGCGCTG
>CAYMRW010000332.1:241-3310 GCA_964392825.1 uncultured Rhodobacterales bacterium | reverse complement strand
CCGAGCGCCAGCGCCACGATTGCACTGCCGAGAAGTGATCGCGATGTCATCCGTTCCTCCACGCGCTTTTCCGGAACATCCGGCAACCGAACGACCAAAGGCAAGCGATTGTTCGCCGGCACCCGGTCCGGGGCGGCCTGGGCCACGCGGCGGCGAGCCAGCGCATCGTCGGAGGTTCGCCCGTTCAGCGCACCGCTCGCAGGTCGCCCCGGTGCCGTCGACCGCGGGTCCGTCTGCGCCGCCCGATCCGGGCCGCCTCGATCCTGCGTGCACGGTCCCGCCGGCACCGGCCCGAACGGTACACGCATACCCGTGCGTCCTTCCCTGCTCCGGGGGCCTTTGTGGGATCGTATCGACGTCGGACGCGCCTGCGAGGAGGTCCTCTTTCACCTCGCGGCCAGGCGCCGCTCCACCGCGTTCCAGATGGCGCCGGCGACGTCGATGCCGTCGAACCTCTCGAGTTCCTGGATGCCGGTGGGCGAGGTCACGTTGATCTCGGTCAAGTGGTCGCCAATGACGTCGATGCCCACGAAGATCTGCCCCCGCTCGCGCAGGAGGGGCCCGATCGCGGCGCAGATCTCGCGGTCGCGGGTGGACAGCTCGGCGGGCTCTGCGCGGCCGCCCACATGCATGTTCGAGCGCGTCTCGCCCTCGGCCGGGACCCGATTGATGGCGCCCGCGGGCTCCCCGTCGACAAGGATCACCCGCTTGTCGCCCTTCGAGACGGCGGGGATGAACTTCTGCGCGATCAGCGGCTCGCGCGAGAGCGTTGCGAAGAGTTCCCAGAGCGCGCCGAGGTTGCGGTCGTCGGGGTCGAGCCGGAACACGCCCGCCCCGCCGTTGCCGTAGAGCGGCTTTAGGATGATGTCCCCGTGCGCGTGCTTGAAGGCGCGCAGGCTGGCGAGGTCGCGGGCGATGATCGTCGGCGGGATCAGCTCGGGGAACTGCAGCACCAGCAGCTTCTCGGGCGAGTTCCGCACCCAGAACGGGTCGTTCGCCACCAGCGTCGAGGGCGGCAGGTGCTCGAGCAGGTGCGTCGTCGTGATGTAGCCCATGTCGAAGGGCGGGTCCTGGCGCAGCCAGACGACGTCCATGCGCCCGAGGTCGATATCCTCGCGCTCGCCGAAGGTCGCATGGTTGCCGCGCTCGCGCCGGACCTCGACGGGGCGTGCATGCGCCCAGGCCCCGCCGTCGCGCCAGACCAGCTTGTCGGGTCCGTAGACCCAGAGCGCATGGCCCCGCGCCTGCGCCGCCTCGGCCAGACGGAAGGTCGAGTCGGCGTCGATGTCGACCCCCTCGATCGGGTCCATCTGGAATGCCACCTTGAGCGCCATACCATCCCTCCTGCACCGGCGAGCCGCCGCTTGATGGACCGCGACGCCGGCCAAGGCAACGTCGCGCCGGCGTCAGGGGCCGAGGGCGTTCTCGACGATCTCGATCCGGCCGCGCGCGTCGAGAAGCGCGACGTCGAAGCGCATCTCCTGCGAAGCGGCGTCGGGCATCATCGCCGCCACGTACTCCTCGGCGGCGCGCAGGATCCGCGCCTGCTGCGCCGGACCGAGGCGTTCTGCCGCCCGCGCGTGCGAGGCCGACGCCTTGACCTCGACGAAGACCAGCGCCGCGCCCGAACGGACCACGAGATCGATCTCGCCGGCGCGCCCGCGCCAGCGCCGCGCGACGACGGTGTCGCCCCGCGCCGCGTAGTGCCGCACCACCTGATCCTCGGCGGCGTGCCCGGAGAGGTGCGAGCGGGCGCCGCTCATCCGCCGGCCCCGCGCAGGCGCAGGGCCGCCTGGGCAGGTTCATCCAGAACCAGCTCGCCCTGCCGCAGGCGACCCAGATCGACATCCACGGCATCGGTTTCTAAATCAATTGAGTCAATGCGTAGACCGGGCAGCTGACGGGTTTCTACCCCTCGGGCGGCAATGCGGGTGTGGTCGATACGACCGCCTGCTAGCTGGTAGTTGGGCACATTGTCGATGCGCACCTGCAGGGTTTCGGCCCCAGCTAGTTGGTCACGCAGGGCCGCCTCGGCCAGGGTATCGACCACGACACCCCCAGAGGCCACTACCCCCAGCAGGGTCGAGAGAATAATAGTGATTAGTTCCATGGCCCGTCCTTAGCGTGGGGGTGAGAGTGGCTAGCGGCTGGCCAGCAGTTCTTCGTCAATCCAGCCCTTGACCAGGGCGACCACCTCGGCCAGGGCCACCTCTTGAACAATGCCGGTGGCCCGCTCGACCACCTCGACCTTGCCATCGCCTAGAGCGCGCCCAGTGACAATGCGGTAGGGAATGCCGATTAAATCGGCGTCTTTGAACTTGACCCCAGCCCGCTCGTCGCGATCGTCGAGCAGCGCCTCGACCCCCACCGCCAGCAGCTCTTTGTAGATCGCCTTGGCGGCTTCGACCTGCAAATCGTCGCCCATGTTGGGAATCACCACGATCGCCTGGTAGGGGGCGATCGCTACTGGCCAGACAATGCCATTTTTGTCGTAGGACTGCTCTACCGCTGCCTGAGCCAACCGCGATACGCCGACGCCGTAGCAGCCCATTACCAGGGGTTGCTCGGCCCCGGTTTCGCTGGTGTAAGTGGCCCCCAGCGCTTGAGAATATTTGGTGCCGAGCTGAAAGATGTGGCCGATCTCGATACCACGCGCGGTTTGCAGGGTTTGGCTGGGGTCGTGCAGGGCGCGATCGCCTGCCGCCGCCTTGCGCACATCTACCACGGTTTTGGGCAGGGTAAAGTCTTTGCCCCAGTTGCCGCCCACGGTGTGGTAGCCCAACTCGTTGGAGCCGGTGACGAAATTTTTGAGGTCGGTGGCGGTGCGATCGACTAAGCGCAAAAACTTAGGTTCAATATCTTTGCCGCCCTTAATATAGTCATCGCCGAGGTCAGAGGCCATATAGCCCAGAGGCAGGGGCTTAGCGGCCCACTGTCGCTGGGCCTCTTCGTCGGGCACTCCTAGCGACAGCACGGCGGCAGCGCCATAGTCGACGGCTAGCTTGCTCAGCTCATTGGTGAGCTTCACCTCGTTGACATCCTGGTCGCCGCGAATGCTGACCAGCACCA
>CAYMRW010000332.1:0-231 GCA_964392825.1 uncultured Rhodobacterales bacterium | reverse complement strand
AAACACCGCCTGGTACAGCACGTTCTTGACAATCTGGGTGGGCGAGCACTTGAGAAACTTAGCCAGCGACTCGATTGTGGGAGTGTTGGGGGTCTCCAGCTTTTCAGATTTCGTAAAGGTCGAAGGCTCAGCATCTACCGGGCGCGACACAGCCTTCTCCACGTTGGCGGCGTACTTGCCGTCTTCGGTGTAGAGTACCTCGTCTTCGCCTGCCTCGGCCAGCACCATAAA
>CAYMRW010000331.1:0-3340 GCA_964392825.1 uncultured Rhodobacterales bacterium | reverse complement strand
AGCCGCAGCCCACCGTCGGCCGGAGCCCCTGCCCCGGCGCCCCTCACGGCGGGCCCAGCCTGCCCGCCGAACCCGTCCCGACCGACGACGGGACGAGTGGTCGCGCGCTAAAGCTCGCGTCCTCCCTCGCCGCCGGCGGCCGACGTCGCGCAACGGCCCCTGCCCCGGTCCGTTCCCGACCCGCCCGGCGGTGGCAAGCGAATGGCAAGCAGTCCATAGCGTCCGCGGACCCCGGCCCTGGCCCCGGCTTCGGTCGGCCAAGGACACGGCTCGCCTGCTCAACCTGGCCGCACCGAGGACCGGACGAGCGGCGGCGCTCTGAAGCTCGCGTCCTCCTTCGCCTCCGGCGGCCGCCAATGTCGCGCAATGCCCTACCCCAGTCCAGTGCCAACCCGCCCGGCGGCGGCAAGCGAATGGCCGGCAGTCGACAGCGTTCGTGACCCCGGCCTTGGCTCCAGCCACGCTTTGCCGACGGCCCGGCCGACCTGCCGAACGTCCTCGGTCGACGACCCGGCAAGCGGCGTCGCGCCAGGGCCGACGTCCTCCCTCGTCATCGTTGCAACGACGTCTGTAGTGGCCCCCATGCACTGATTTGCTGTCGACCCGTCCAAAGGCTGTCGGCGAGAAGACGGCTGCTCAAGGTGGCCCCGGCCTCGGCCTCGGTTGGCCCCAAGACACGGCGCGCAGGTCGAGCGCGGCCCGAGCAGTGACCGCGCGAGCAGCGGCGCGCCGAGGGTCGGCGGACGGCGTCGCGCAATGGCCCCTCCTGCCCCGATCCCGCGTCGACCCGTTCGGCCGCGCCAGGCAAAAGCCGGCGGTCCGCAGCGCTCGCCGAGCCCTGCCACGGCCCAGGCCACGATCGGGCAACGGCATTGCCCGCATGCGCGACTCGGCTCGGACTACCGGCCGGGCGAGCGGCGTCGCGCCGGGGTCCACGTCCCTTGCGACGGGCCACGGACGACGTCGGGCGAATGCGCCGATCCGCTGGCGACGCGGCAACTCCCGGCAGGGAGGCAGCCCACGGCCGGCGCTGTCCCCCTGCCCCGGCGGCCGCGGCTCAGACTGTCCTGACCGCGTCGCCGTACGCCGCGAGGGTTCCGTCGACGGTGAGGAACGTCAGGCCCTCGACCTTGGCCTGGGCGATCAGGATGCGATCGAAGGGGTCGCGGTGGATCCCCGGCAGCGCCGGGAGCGCCAGAACGTGCCGCCCCTCAATGCCGATCTCGCGGTAGCCGTTCGACAGGAGCCCGGCGCGCAGGACCGACGCCTCGGCGCGGAAGTCCGGCCGATCGAGCGCGCGCTTAATCGCCACTTCCCAGAGGCTCGCGACGCTGAACCACAGCGCGTTCTCCGGCGCCTTCACCAGCCGGTCGGCCTCCGCCGTCATCATGGCGTCGTGCGTCGCCGCCCAAAGCAGCAGATGCGTGTCGAGAAGCAGGTTCACCGCGGCTCGTCGCGGCCCTCGAACAGCGCCGCGATCTCCCCCCGGGCCATCGCGTCGAAATCGTCCGGCACGGTGAACGCGCCCTTCAGGAAGCCCGTCCGAACCGGCTCGGGGGCGTCCACCACCGTCACCTTGACGAGCGGCTTGCCGGCGCGGGCGATGACGAAGGGCTCCCCCCTCACCGCCTCGTCGACCAGCCGCGATAGATGCGTCTTGGCCTCGTGCATGTTTACCGTCTTCACGAAGACACCCGCTCCCTAGCTTAGTCCTTTTAACTTAGTTCCTCGACGTTCCACGTCAAGCCCCCTGCCCCGCCGATCTCCGCCGGCCTCGGTTAACCGCAGAGACGCGGCGGCAAGAAGACACGAGCGCCGGTCCCGCGGGGCCGCGTCGCTCACCCCCTGACCTCGATCCGCAGGCGATCGACCGGGCCGAACTCGGCGCTCAGCGCCTCGATCAGGGCCTGCGACAGGTGCAGCTCCACGTACCGTCCGACGAAGGCGGTCGCGGCCGCGAGCGTCACCGCCCCGCCCTCCCGTCGTATGAAGCTCAGTTGGTCGTACCAGTTCGCGAACGTCGCCGGATCGGCCTGGCGAAGCCGCGCCCGCACCCCGCGCCAAGTGCCGCCCGCCGCCTCGGCGGCCTCGGCGCCGAAGTCGACCCGAACGACCCGGGTTTCGGCAGGCGCCAACGCCGCCATCCGCTCGCCGAAATCCGGCCCGGCGACGGGCCAGAGGTCGCGCGACCGCGCCGCGATCTCGACGAGGTTCAGGCGGTACGCCGCCACCCGCCCGCGCACGCCCTGGCGCTGCACCGAGAGCACCCGGGCATCGGTCAGCCGCCGCACCTCGCGCTTGGCGGTGCGTTCGGCGACGCCCCAGATCCGGGCGAGCTCCGCTTGCCCCACCGCCATCTCGTCGGCGCGCCAGTTGTAGCGCACCGTCACCGCCGTCATCAGTCGCAGCATCGACGCCTGCCAGACCGGCGGACCGTGCATTCCGATGAGCCCGAGCGCCGTCAGGACGTCGTACTTGACGACGGCCGCGCCGGGGCCCGTCGCGCGCCTTGGATCAATCACTGCCTTCGCCTCATGCTCGGCCCCGATGCATTGTCGAGCCGATTCTGTTTCTCGGGCCAGTAGGGCAGTAATCCCGTATTGTGTCAACGCGAGCGAAAGATCGCGAATTGCTATCCCGCCCCGATCAAATCCGGATTCGAGGGTATATCGGAGAAGGGTGACAGCCAGTGTGGCACCCTATCGGGGTGGCGGTGTCACCGAAGCCTTGCGTCGTCAGGGTGCCGTGTCACCAAATCTGCGCGCTGCCCGCCTGCCCTGTCGCGTTCCTGCCGCGTCCGGCTTGAAAATCGCGATTCCCGTAAAACCGGGTTTGGCGACGCGGGCGTTTCCCGTTATTGCTCCAATGGAGCAGAAAAAGGCGAGAAACGCCAGGAGAGGCAGATGCGGGACCATTCCGACTTGCAGGAGATGAACGCGCGATCGCTCGCGCAGCAGAGCGCCGTGCGGCGCGCCACTTTCAGTCCGGCGGAGGTCAAGGCCCTGCGCCCCTTCTCGATCTGGGAGATCAGCCAGTTCATGTTCGGCGTCCCCGCCGACACGCTGCGCAAGAAGCTGGCCGACGACCCCTCCCTGCCCCAGGGGGAGACGCAGGAGGACGGGCGTCAGCGCTGGTTCACGCTCGAGGAAATCAACGAGCTGCGCCGGCGCGTCCGCTTCCGCGGCCGGTCGCTCCTGCCCGAGCGGCCGCGGGGCCGCGCGATGCGGGTCGCGGTGTCGAACTTCAAGGGCGGCGTCGGCAAGACCGTGGTGGCGCAGCACCTGGCGCACGCCGCGGCGCTCGACGGCTACCGCGTGCTCTGCGTCGACTTCGATCCCCA
>CAYMRW010000330.1:0-3340 GCA_964392825.1 uncultured Rhodobacterales bacterium | reverse complement strand
GAGGTCGGAGGCCCGCAGCGGTGCCTGCCGCGGCGGCGGCGGCGGTGCCCCGCCCGGGACGACCGCTTCCCGGGTGGTGCCCGGCGGCTTCGGCGCCGAGACCGCCGCGGTCCAGTCGCCGCGCTCGAGCCTCCGGCCCTCGCCCGTGGGGAACGCGCACGGCGCCGCGTCCTCGCCCATCGCCGCGGCGATCGTCGCGTGCCACACGCCGCCCTTCCCGCGATCCTCGCCTGCACCGCACACGACCAGCCAGGTCTGGGCTCGGGTCATCGCGACGTAGAGGAGCCGCTCGCGCTCCTCGGCCTCGGCGCTCTCCCGCCGAGCCCGGGCTGCGGCGAGCTGCGGCGGTTCCTCGTCCTTCCCCGTCCTCCAGAGGGGCGTGCCGCCCTCGGTCAGGACGATCTCGTCCTGCAGCCGGCCCTCCTGCCGAAGCGTGTCGGGCAGGACGACCATGGGCGCCTCGAGTCCCTTCGCCCCGTGCACGGTCATCACCCGGACGCGGTCGCCCGCGGCGTCCGGCTGCCGCCTGACCTCGACGTCCTCGGCCTCGATCCAGGTCAGGAAGCCGGTGAGGCTCGGAACCTCGGTTTGCTCGTAGGCCAGCGCCTTGTTGAGAAGCTCGTCGATGCCGTCCTCGGCCTCGGCGCCGAGTCGCGCGAGGAGACGCCGGCGTCCGCCGTGGCGGGTCAGCACGCGTTCCAGCAGTTCGTGGGGGCGGTCGAAGTCGGCCCGCTCGAGCAGGTCCCAAAGCGTTGCCCGGGTCTCGGCATGGTCGCGATGCCGGCGGAGCGCCGCCCAGAGATAGCTGTCGCGTCCGTGCGCGAGGTCGTAGAGCTCCGCCTCGGTCCACCCGAAGAGCGGCGAGCGCAGCGCCGCGGCGAGCGACAGGTCGTCCTCGGGCAGCGCCAGGAACGCGAGCAGCGCCAGCAGGTCGCGGACCGACAGCTCCTCGGTCAGCGTCAGACGGTCGGCCCCCGCCACCGGCAGCCCGGCGACCTTCAGGGCGCGGATGATCTCGTGGAACGTCTCGTTGCGCCGCTGGACGAGGATCAGCACGTCGCCCGGGCGCAGGGGCCGCAGCGTGCCCTCCCGGTCGGGGATCGGGTCGGCCGCGTCGATCCGCTCCCGCAGCCAGTGCGCGAGCTTCCGGGCCAGGACGACGTGCGCGGCGTTGGGCGCCAGCGCGTCCACCGGGCGGAACCAGTCGCCCGGCTCCGGCGTGCCGGCCCGGGGCTCGATCGGCCAGAGGTCGACGCGGCCGGGCAGCGCCGCGTGAAACGGGCGATGGGTGACGCACGGACCGACGCCCGCCAGGTTCCGGCTTGCCCGGTCGACCGTCTCGAGGATGGCCCTGGCCGAGCGGAACGAGTGCTCGAGCGTGAGGCGCGTCAGGCGTTCCGGCAGGCGGCGTTCGAAATGCTCCGCCATGCGCTCGAACTCGGCGGGGTTGGCGCCCTGGAACGAATAGATCGACTGCTTGAAGTCGCCGACCACGAAGAGCGTCCGCCGGGTGTCGCCGCGGGCCCCGCGCCCGGCGGCGAACTCGGCGGCGAGCCGGGCGATGATCTGCCACTGCGCCGGGCTCGTGTCCTGCGCCTCGTCGACGAGGATGTTGTCGATGCCGCCGTCGAGGCGATAAAGCACCCAGTCCGCGACCCCGGGATCGTCGATCAGGCGCCGCACCTTCAGGATCAGGTCGTCGTAGTCGACCCAGCCCCGCGCGGCCTTGGCTTCCTCGTAGCGCGGCAGGAAGACGCCGGCGAAGGCGTGCAGCGCCGCAGACCGCTCGGCCGCGGCATGCGCCAGGCGACGCGCGCGGGCCGCGGCGACCCGCTCCATCAGCGCGTCGATGGCGCCGTCCGTGCCGAGAAGGGCACGGGTCCGCTTCGTCGGGACCTTCCCGAGTTTCGGCGTGAAGGGGGCGGTGGCGTCGGACCCGGTCAGGAACGCGCCTTCGAGGATCCGCAGATCGTCGGCGGTGGGCTCGGTCAGGTGCAGGGCCGAGAGCGCTTCGCAATATGCAACGTCCCTGGCCGAGCCCTCGACGCAGGCATCGCGGATGCGGCGGAGGAGGTCGCAGGTGGCGGCGTCGAAGACGTCCGCCACGACGTCCGCCCCGCTCTCCTCCGCGGGCAGGCCGAAGGCCGTGCGTGCCGCCTGCAGCGACATCGGGCGGGCGAAGGTCTCGCGCCAGCGGGTCGCCTCCCGCGCCAGCGCCGTGAGTTCGGCCCCGGAGCGGTCGGCCAGGCCATCGACGACGGCGGCGTCCGATCCATCGGCCATCTCGTCGAGGATGCGGGCGAAGAGCGCCGTCTGGACCCCCTCGTCGATCTCCGTGAAGGCCGGCGAGACGCCGGCCTCGAGCGGGAAGCGGCGCAGGATCGACGCGCAGAAGGCGTGGATGGTCTGCAGGCGCAGGCCGCCCGGCGTCTCGATCGCGCGGGCGAAGAGCGTCCGCGCCCGGGCCAGTCCGGCGCTGTCGAGCGGACCCTCCTCGCCCACGTCGCGGAGAGCCGCGCGCAGGTCCGCATCGTCGCGCATGGCCCAATCGCCGAGGCGCGCGAACAGGCGGTTCTGCATCTCCGCCGCGGCGGCCTTGGTGTAGGTGAGGCACAGCACGTGCCGCGGGTCGACGCCGTCGAGGAGCAGCCGCGCGACCCGATCGGTCAGAACCCGCGTCTTGCCCGACCCCGCATTCGCCGCAAGCCAGGTCGACGCCCGCGGGTCCGCCGCCTGCCGCTGCCGCGCCCCGGCGTCGCTCACCCCACCTCCTCGGGGACCGCATCGTCGCTGTCCTCCCATTCGCCGAACCGGGCCAGGTGATCGTAGTCGCCGCGCCATTCGCTCCGCGCCGGAGCGCGTCGGGCGGTGTAGCCGGTCGCCCGTCGATCGTAGTCCGCGATCATGCGCCGCAGACCGTCGAGCGTTCCCGGGACGTCGAAGTGCACGTCCCTGTCGCGGAAGGGCAGACGGTAGCTCCTGACGCCCGCGGCGCCGCCGATGGGGATGTAGGCGACCTCCGCGACCGGCCCGGGCGGGGCTTCGGGGAAGGCGCCGCCCTCGACCATCGCGGCACCGAGCAGCAGTTGGCGGTCGAAGTGCGTCATCTCCTTCTTCGTCGGGATCGGGCCCGACTTGTAGTCGACGACCGCATAGCCGCCGGCCGTCAGCCGCTCCACGCGGTCGGGCTGGCCGACCAGCGTGAACTCGGTGCCCGGAACCGTCCAGCGTTGCCGTTCCTCCGTGAGCACCGGCGTTCCGGCGTCGCGCCGGCGGCGCTCCTCGGCGACGAGCCACGCCGCCGCCCGGCGCAGGCGCCCGAGCCAGAGGCGCCGGGCGA
>CAYMRW010000329.1:2226-3342 GCA_964392825.1 uncultured Rhodobacterales bacterium | reverse complement strand
GATGGTGCCGCGGGGCGGCACGTCCGCCCGCCCGGGGCTCCCGGCATCGGAAGCCACCGGCCCCCGACGCGCACCGCCGGGCGGGCGCCGCCACCCGGTTCGCCCCAGGCATCGCAGAAGGCGACGAGGGTCGTCGCCGTGCCGGCGCCGAGGTCCCCGCGGGGCGTGCCGGCCGGGCCCGGTCATGCCGGCATCGATCGGGGGGTGTAGACAAGGGGAGGGCCGTCGCGTTCGATGCGCCGCGTCGCCGACGAGCCGACGAGGACGAGGGTGCGCATGTCCGCCATCTCGGGACGTGCGGCGCCGAGCGTGGTGACGCAGAGCGTCTCCTCCGGCGTGGACACCGCGCGGGCGAAGGCCACGAGGCGCGCGTCGCCGCCCCGGCGCAGCACGTCGAGGGCGCGGGCGAAGCCCTCGGGCCTCGCCTTCGAGCGCGGGTTGTAAAGGGCGATGGCGAAATCCGCCTCGAGGGCGAGGCGCAGGCGCCGCTCGATGACCTCCCACGGCTTCAGGTTGTCGCTGAGGTTGACGGCGCAGAAATCGTGGCCGAGGGGCGCGCCGAGCCGTGCGGCGGCGGCGAGCATCGCCGTGATTCCGGGCAGGACCCGGATGTCGAGGCCGCGCCAGTCGGCCGGCCCGGTCTCCACCGCTTCGAAGACGGCGCTGGCCATGGCGAAGACGCCGGGATCGCCCGACGAGACGACGACGACGCGCGCGCCGCCGGCCGCGAGGCTCAGCGCGTGCCGCGACCGTTCGATCTCGACGCGGTTGTCGCTGGCATGCCGGCCGAGGCCCGGCCGCTCGGCCACGCGGGCCACGTAGGGCGCGTAGCCGACGATGTCGGTCGCCTGGGCGAGCGCCGCCGTCACCTCGGGCGTCACAAGGTCCGCGCTGCCCGGGCCGAGCCCGGCGATGACGAGCCAGCCCCTCACCCGAGCGACCATCGCGTGCAAGGGACGCGGCACGAACCGGCCACTGCCGGGTGGACGCGTCGCGCGATCTGCCCGGCCCGAATCGGTCCCGTGCCGGGCTTGAGGTCGCCGCGCCGCAAGACGCTGCAGATCCGGCCGGCGGCGGCGTCCAGAGCCGCGATGCCTGCCGCCCCTCCTCGTGGAT
>CAYMRW010000329.1:0-2126 GCA_964392825.1 uncultured Rhodobacterales bacterium | reverse complement strand
ATCCGGCCGGCGGCGGCGTCCAGAGCCGCGATGCCTGCCGCCCCTCCTCGTGGATCATGCGTGGGACGCTTCATACCGTGATCGCGACGGCTGTCCCGTCCGACCGGGGCGACGCCGACGGCCGCCCGCCAAGCCACGAAGGTGTGACCGGCGTGGATCTCCCGAGCCGCGATGCCCGCCGCCCCTCTCCGTGGATCGTGCGTGGGACGCCCCAAGCCGTGATGGCCGCGGCAGTCCCGACCAACCGGGGCGGCGCCGATGGCTGTTTGCCAAGCCGGGAAGGTGCGAGCGGCGGGGTTGTCTTGAGCCGCGATGCTTGCCGCCCCTCCTCGGAGAGCGTGCGAGAGGCGCCCCAGGCCGTGATCGCGGTGCCCGGCCCGTCCCACCGGGGCGGTACCGACGGTTGCTCGCCAGGCCGCGCGTGGATCCCCGAGCGGGGTGGGGGCGGTTGGGCCCGCATCGCTGCGGGAACGGCCCGGGCCGCGGGTGCCGGCGAGCGGGCGCGTCGCGAGCTGCCGCCGGTCGTGGGCCCGATCCGATGGGGGGGCGAGGCTGCTGCCGGCCGGATCAGAGACGGTCACGGCCGCCGCCCCTGACCGTGGACGATGACGAGCGCGAAGTAGGGAACGGGCTCCGTGGCCTCGGCGAGCCGGACGATCCGCTGCTCCGGCATCGTCGCGCACTCCACCAGCCAGGCGTCGTCGAGGCGCCCGGCCCCGCGCAGCGCGTCCCGCACCCGCGCAAGGTTGCGGCCGAGCTTCATGACGACGAGCGCATCGGGACCCGCCATGCGCCGCGCCAGTTCCGCCCCGGGCAGCGTGCCCATGAGAACGGTGAGCACGTCGTCGCCCCACGTCATCGGCTGCCCGGTCGCGGTCCACGCGCCCGACATGCCGGTGATGCCCGGCACCACCTCCACCGTTAGCTCGCCCCCGAGGCGGACGTGCAGATGCATGAACGAGCCGTAGAAGAACGGGTCGCCCTCGCACAGCACGATCACGTCCTCGCCCGCTGCGGCGAGGTCGCGGACGCGGGCGGTGCAGTCGGCGTAGAAGCCCGCGAGGCGCGACCGGTAGCAGGCGCCGTCGAAGGGCGCCTCCGTCGTCACGGGGTACTCCATCGCGATTTCCCGCACGTCGGGCCGCAGCAATCCCTCGACCTGGCGGCGGGCGCGGCCCGCGCGGCCGGCCTTGCGGAAGTAGGCGACGTGGCGTGCCCCCCGCACCAGCCGGTCGGCGCGGACGCTCATGAGGTCGGGGTCGCCGGGTCCGAGCCCGACGCCGAAGACGGTGCCCGTCATTCCACGCGGCTCGCCAGGGCATTGACCGCGGCGACGGTGACGGCGCTGCCGCCGAGGCGCCCCTCGACGATGCAGACGGGAGCGGGCGGCGCCTGCCAGAGGGCGGCCTTGCTCTCGGCGGCGCCGACGAAGCCCACCGGGCAGCCGACGATCGCCGCGGGCCGCGGGCAATCCGCCGCCTCGAGCATGTCGAGGAGGTGGAAGAGCGCCGTCGGCGCATTGCCGATGGCGACGACGGCGCCGCCGAGGATCGGTCGCCAGAGCTCCAGCGCCGCGGCCGAGCGGGTGGTCCCGAGCCGCCGCGCGAGATCGGGCACCCGCGCGTCCTGCAGGGTGCAGACGACGTCGTTGGCCGCGGGCAGGCGGGCGCGCGTCACCCCCTCGCTCACCATGCGCGCGTCGCAGAGGATCGGCGCTCCGGCCTCGAGCGCGCCCCGCGCCGCCGCGGTGAAGCCCGGCGAGAAGCGAAGGTACCGGGCAAGCTCCACCATGCCAGCAGCATGGATCATGCGCACCGCCACCCCCTCCTCGTCCGCGGCGAAGCGGGCGAGATCCGCCTCGGCGCGGATGGTGGCGAAGGACTGGGCATAGATCGCGGCGCCGTCCGTTTCGTAGACATGCGGCATCAGCGGTCCCTCCATCGCGTCGCGCCCGGGCCACTGCCGCATCGCGGACGTGCCGCGAAGCGGACGCCGCCGGCGAGCCGGGTCAGGCCCGCGGCCCCGATCGCCTGCGCCGCCGTGCCGCCTGCACCGGGGAGGTGGGGAAAATCCGGCCCAGGGTACACGACTGTTGCACATGCCGCCGTGTTGTCGATCGCGCGGAC
>CAYMRW010000328.1:0-3355 GCA_964392825.1 uncultured Rhodobacterales bacterium | reverse complement strand
ATCCTCGGCACCAGCCCAGACGCCATCGACCTCGCCGAGGACCGCGAGCGGTTCCAGCGGATGCTGACCGAGCTTGGCCTGCGGCAGCCGCGGAACGGCATCGCGCGATCGCATGAAGAGGCCCGCGCGATCGCCGAGGAGGTGGGCTATCCCCTGGTGATCCGCCCCTCCTACGTGCTGGGCGGCCGGGCGATGGAGATCGTGCGCGACGCGGTCTCGCTCGAGCGCTACATGCGCGAGGCGGTGGTGGTGACGCCGGGCAGCCCGGTGCTGCTCGACAGCTATCTGACCGGCGCCGTCGAGGTCG
The DNA here is from genome assembly GCA_964392825.1 of uncultured Rhodobacterales bacterium. Taxonomy (GTDB): domain Bacteria; phylum Pseudomonadota; class Alphaproteobacteria; order Rhodobacterales; family Rhodobacteraceae; genus Roseitranquillus. Next base: position 3,048 of record CAYMRW010000328.1, on the reverse strand, counting down.
ATGTCGACGCACTGTCCGACGGCACCGACGTGCACGTCGCCGGGGTGATGGAGCACATCGAGGAGGCAGGCGTTCATTCGGGCGACTCGGCCTGCACGCTGCCCCCGCATACGCTGCCGCGCGAGGTGGTGGACGAGCTCGGCCGGCAGACCCGGGCGATGGCGCTGAAGCTTGGCGTCGTCGGCCTGATGAACGTCCAGTTCGCGATCAAGGACGGCGACATCTACGTGCTCGAAGTCAATCCCCGCGCCAGCCGCACGGTGCCCTTCGTCGCCAAGGCGACCGACAGCGCCGTCGCCTCGATCGCCGCACGCCTGATGGCGGGCGCGAAGCTCGCGGACTTCGCGCATCGTGGCCCCTGGCCCTCGGCCGACGAGCCGGTCATTCCGCTCGCCGACCCGATGACGCTCGCCGATCCGGCGACGCCCTGGTTCAGCGTCAAGGAGGCGGTGATGCCGTTCGCCCGCTTCCCCGGCGTCGACACCCTCCTCGGTCCCGAGATGCGCTCGACGGGCGAGGTCATGGGCTGGGACCGCTCGTTCCCGCGCGCGTTTCTCAAGGCGCAGATCGGCGCCGGGCAGAGCCTGCCGCGGACGGGCACGGCGTTCCTGTCGATCAAGGACGCGGACAAGGTGCCGCAGCTCGTCGAGACGGCGCGGATCCTGCTCGATCAGGGCTTCCAGATCGTGGCGACGCGCGGCACGGCGGACTTCCTGCACGCCCGAGGATTGCCGGCCGAGGTCGTCAACAAGGTCTACGAGGGGCGGCCGCACATCGTCGACCGGATGAAGGACGGCGACATCGCGCTGGTGATGAACACGACCGAGGGGGCGCAGGCGGTCGAGGACAGCCGCGCCATGCGCAACGTGACGCTGATGGACCGGATCCCGTACTACACGACGCTCGCCGGTGCCCATGCCGCCGCGCAGGCGATCCGGGCGGCGGCGGAAGGCGACCTCGGCATCCGACCGCTGCAGGGTTGAGCGCGCAACGCCGCCGCCGCCCGAGCCAGACTGCCGCATCCCCGCAGGCGACGCGCCGAAGGAGATGCCCGGATGGAACTTGCGAGACTGGTTCTGCTGTGCGCGGCCTGGGCGGTGCCTGCGCCCGCCGCGACGATCGACGTCCTGTGGACCTCGGGGTCCGCGATCTACAATGCGAACGTGATCGAGATCGCGGCCGCGGCCCCCGGCCACGATCCCGCGGGCGACGGGGCGACGGCCTGGCGGCTGGCGTTCTGGGATCCCGGGCGCGATCGGCTGCCCGACCTTGCCGCCTACGACGTGCTCGTCATCGGGGCCACCTACGACACCGACGGCAGCTACGGCGTCGGGGCGGGCGGGTCGACCGGGTTCTTCGGCAACGGCGTCTCGGCCGCAGGCGTCCTCGCCAACGGCGCCGCCATCCAAGCGGCGCGCGGCTCGCGTACACTGATCACCGGCCTCGATCCCGACTGGCACGACTACAACAACGCCATCGCGCGAACGGATGGTCCGCGCGGCTATCTCATCAACGCCGTGAACTGGGCCGGCACCGGCGACGGCCTCGGCATCGTCGCTCTCGCCGACCGCTATCACCTCGGCCCGGGGGCGGGTGGCGGATGGTGGACGGACGGGGACAGCTTTCTCGCTTCGGAGCTTTCGGGTCGCGCGTTCGCCCGGCAGGCGAACTCCGTCTTCGTCGAACCCGATGCGGCGGCCCTGCCGGTCAACGAGGGGCTGAGCACGGCCGGGCTGTCGGACTGGAACACCTCGGCCCACGCGGTTCTGAAGCCGGTGGACGGCTACGTCGTGGCGAACTGGAGCGGGCCCGACCGGACGGGCGGCGCCGTCACCCTCGTCTCCGACGTGGCGCCGATCCCCCTGCCCCCGACGGCCGTCCTCCTCGGCGCCGCCCTCGCGGGGCTCTGGGCCGCGCCGCGCCGCGCTCGCCGGCGTTAAGCGCGAGGTAGGAACAATCGGCTAACACCGGCGTCGGCCCGGCTTGCGCCGGGTCGCGTAACGAGTAGGCGGCGCGAAAGCGTCGTTTCCGGGTAGGGCCCGCCGTCCCTCGGGACGGCGGGCCTCCCGCACATGGCGCCCTTGCCCGCACCGGCGGTCGGTCCTAAGGCGCGACCCCGTGGCCAAGCTCTACTTCGTCTACTCGACCATGAACGCGGGCAAGTCGACGCTGCTCCTGCAGGCGTCGTACAATTACCGCGAGCGCGGCATGCAGACCTATCTGCTGACCGCGGAGCTCGACGACCGCGGTGGTCCGGGGAGGATCGCAAGCCGCATCGGACTCGCCGCCCCGGCAGACACCTTCGGCGCCGAGACCGATCTCTACGCCCGGATCCGGGGGCGGGAGGTGGCCTGCGTCTTCGTCGACGAGGCGCAATTCCTGTCGCCCGTCCAGGTCCGCGACCTCGCCCGCGCCGCCGACGACTTCGACGTGCCGGTGATGTGCTACGGCCTGCGCGTCGACTTCCGTGGCGAGCTGTTCCCGGGTTCCGCGGCGCTCCTCGCGCTCGCCGACGACCTGCGCGAGGCGCGGACGATCTGCCATTGCGGCCGCAAGGCGACTATGGTCGCGCGGCTCGACGCCGACGGACGCCCGGTCACCGAAGGCGCGCAGGTGCAGATCGGCGGCAACGAGACCTACGTGCCGCTCTGCCGCCGCCACTGGCGTGTCGCGACCGGAGCCTGGTGAGCGCGGCGACGGCCGCGTGTTGACCGGCGTCAATACGCGGCGCTCCGATTGCCGCTAGGGGGCCGCTCATGGCGAAGGCGATCTTCCGCACCGAGAACCTGTGCAAGACCTACGCCGGCGAGGTGGAGGTCCGGGCGCTCGCCGACGTGACGCTCGCGCTGCACGAGGGCGAGCTCGCCGTGCTCCTCGGCCCCTCGGGAAGCGGCAAGTCCACGCTCCTCAACATCCTCGGCGGCCTCGACCACGCGACCTCGGGGCGGGTCTGGTTCCGCGAAGCCGAGCTCACGTCGCTCGGCGACCGCGGGCTGACGCGCTACCGGCGCGACCATGTCGGCTTCGTGTTCCAGTTCTACAACCTCG
>CAYMRW010000327.1:0-3360 GCA_964392825.1 uncultured Rhodobacterales bacterium | reverse complement strand
GCGGCAGCGACATCGAGAAGTCCTGCGCCATGCGCACCAGCGCGTCGTAGATCGCGCTGTCGCCGTGCGGATGGTACTTGCCCATGACGTCGCCCACAGGTCGCGCCGACTTGCGATAGGCCTTGTCGTGCGTGTTCCCGGTCTCGTGCATGGCGTAGAGGATGCGCCGGTGCACCGGCTTCAGCCCGTCGCGCAGATCGGGGATGGCGCGAGAGATGATCACCGACATCGCGTAGTCGAGAAACGACGACGTCATCTCGTCGGCGATCGACACCGTCGGGCCGGAGCGGCGGCCGGGCTCGTCGCTCTCGAGATCGTCCTCGGGGGGGTCGGGGGTGTCGCTCACGCCATCGCTCGGGGTTCGCGGCTTTCCTGCACCTTCATGGCAGGGTGTTAGCAGAGCGCATGCCGGGTGTGCAACGCGGCCACCCCATGACCACGATTACCGTAACGTCAGTGGGGTGTGACATTCTTTTAATTGATCGGGAACCGTTCGCATGGCTGACTTTCCCCAGTACCAGTCGGAGTGCGACCATGGATCGTCGAGAAACGGAGCTGATGCTGCGAGGCTACGGCCTCACCACCGCCGAGTTCTTCTACCGGATGCCGGACTTCCAGAGCGTGCTGAATTCCTTCATCTGGCAGGATTACGACCTGGCCCCGGACCACCCGAAGCTCTTCAAGTTCATCGAGTTCTGGCAGGACGAGATCGAGGGGCCGCTGCACTCGGTCCGGTTCGTCCACCGCAAGCAGATCTCGCCGGGCGAGTGGCGGAACGTGACGGGCGAGTTCACCTTGCACTGACGCGCCAGGCCGCCAGCCAGATCGCGGCGAGGCCAAGCGACAGGAGCGCGTTCCAGCCGGCCATCGACAGGCCGAGGAACGACCACACGACCTCGTCGCACATGACGATGCCGGCGGAGCCTTCGGTCGACAGAAGCTCATCGCCGGTCATCCCGAGGAGCGAGCCGGCGTCGCCGGCGCAGGAAGACGGGCCCGGCCACCACCCGTACTCCACCCCTGCGTGATAGGCGCCCAGCCCCGAGGTAGAAAGCGCCGAGGCCACGCCGAACGCGACGACGGGCGCGAGCGGGAAGACGACGCCGGCCGCCCCGAGAACCGCGGCGGCGACATGCGGCCAGCGCTGCCAGAGGCAGAGCTGGCAGGGCGCGTAGCCCGCCACCTGAAAGCCCCAGGCGGCGATCAACAGGAACAGCGAGCCGAGCCCGGCGGCCGAGATAAGACGGCGACGTGTCACAGGTAGCGGAGAACCACGAAACCGCCGACGAGCAACACGCAAAAGACCGTGAACATGAGGCCCAGCCGCCGCTCGATGAAGGTGCGGATCGGCGGCCCGAACTTCCAGAGCAAAGCGGCCACGAGGAAGAAGCGCACGCCGCGCGCGACGATGGAGGCGACGAGAAAGACGCCGAGGCTGAGTCCGGTCGTGCCCGAAAGGATGGTGATGACCTTGTACGGGAATGGGGTGACGCCCGCGATCAGGACCGCCCACGCGCCGAAGTCGTTGTATCGGTCTCGGAACTCGGCGAAGTAGGCCTCCTTGCCGTAGAACTCGAGCACCGGGCGGCCGACCGCATCGTAGAGCGAGGCGCCGATCCAGTAGCCGGCGAGCCCCCCCAGCACCGAGGCCGTCGTCGTCAGCGCCGCGATCTCCCAGGCGCGGCGCGGCCGGGCCAGCACCATCGGGATCATGAGGACGTCGGGCGGGATCGGAAACACCGACGACTCGATGAAGGCCACGATCGCGAGCGCCCACATCGCGTATCGGGTCTCGGCAAGCCGCAGGGTCCAGTCGTAGAGCGCTCGGATCATGCTCGCCTTCTGCAATGCGCGGCCTTAAGACTGCGTGTCGTAAGCCGCGTCAAGGAGGGGCGCCGTGCGCTGGCAGGGACGCAGAGGCAGCCGGAACGTGCAGGACCGTCGCCGCATGAGCGGCCGTGCCGTCGGCGGGGTCGGGGGCATTGGTGTGCTCGTCATCGTGGTGATCGGCTTCTTCTTCGGCATCGACCTCACCCCCCTGATGCAGGGCGGGGTTCCGGTCGGTGGCGGTACCGGCGAGATCACCGAGGCCGACGAGCGCGCGGGGCAGTTCGTGAGCGTGGTGCTGGCCGATACCGAGGAGGTCTGGGTCGACATCTTCGACGAGCAGGTGGGCGAGCCCTATCGACCGCCGACGCTGGTGCTGTTCTCGGGCGTCACCGACAGCGCATGCGGCGGCGCCAGCGCTGCGACGGGCCCGTTCTACTGTCCGGGCGACCGGCAAATCTATCTCGACACGGACTTCTTCGTGACGATGTCGCGACGGCTCGGCGCCGGCGGCGACTTCGCGGCGGCCTACGTCGTGGCGCACGAGGTCGCCCACCATGTTCAGAACCTCCTCGGCATCCTCGGTCAGGCGAACTCGATCCGCCGGCAGGTCGGCGAGGCGGAGTCGAACGCCATCAGCGTGCGCCTCGAACTGCAGGCCGATTGCTACGCCGGGGTCTGGGCCAATCGCGCCGACGCACGGTTCGACTCGCTCGAGCGGGGCGACATCGCCGAAGCCATGAACGCCGCCGAGCAGATCGGCGACGACACGCTGCAGCGCCGTCAGTCGGGCGTGGTGCGTCCGCACACGTTCACCCACGGGACCAGCGAACAGCGGCAGCGCTGGTTCGCGACCGGCTACGACAGCGGCGACGTCCGCGCCTGCGACACCTTCGGCACCGACAGGCTCTAGCCGCGGCCGCAGGATTGGCCTTGAGTCCGGGGCCGCGGCGCCGGTAAGTGGCCCTGCCCACGGCTCGCCCGAGTGGTGGAACGGTAGACACAGGGGATTCAAAATCCCCCGCTGCAAGGCGTGAGAGTTCGAATCTCTCCTCGGGCACCATCGCCGGCCCCGCGTGAGCGCCCCCCCCCGGTTTCGCTCGTGCGAAAGCGGGTGTCTCCGATGCATCTGACGGAAGCGAATTCCGCTACGGCGCGGGGCGACAGGTCCAAGCATCGCCGATTCGGACGCCTGAGACCCGGTTCTGGTCCACAGTGCCGCGGCTCAGGGCGCGCGGTCGCGCCATGCGGCCCAGTCCTCGGGCGTGTCGAGATCGGTCGTCGCGCGGTCACCCACCAACGGCACGAGCCGAACGTCGCCCGCCGCAGCGATGACCTCCCGCGCGCCGGCGTCTCCCGAAAGCGTCTGCAGCGCCGCGAACAGGCGTCGCGGGAAGACCACCGGGTGGCCCGGCCGCCCGTCCGGGGTCGATGCGCGGACGACGGTGTGTGGGTGCATGTCGGCCGCCGCGAGGAGGGCGGCGAAATCGCCGGGCTCGATGTCGGGCATGTCGGCGAGGTGGAGCGCCAGGC
>CAYMRW010000326.1:0-3361 GCA_964392825.1 uncultured Rhodobacterales bacterium | reverse complement strand
CGGGCTGGAGCGGCTGGCGATGTACGTCCTCGGCGTCGATCACGTCATGGAGATGCCCTTCAACGCCCCCGACGCGCCGGAGCCGCTGACCTACGGCGACGTGTTCCGCCAGACCGAGCGCGAGTACAGCCGCTGGAACTTCGACCAGGCCGACACCGCATTGCTGCTCCGACACTTCGAGGAGGCGGAGGCCGAGTGCCGCGTCATCCTCGATGCGCACCCGCACGATGCCTCGGGGCGCGAGATCGTCATGGCGCACCCGGCCTACGACCAGTGCATCAAGGCCAGCCACATCTTCAACCTGCTCGATGCGCGCGGGGTCATCTCGCCGACCGAGCGGCAGGCCTACATCGCGCGGGTCCGGGGGCTGGCGCGGGCCTGCGCCGATGCGTTCCTGCGTACCCCGCTTGGAGAAGCGGCATGAAACTGAGATCGGCGATCCCCGTCCTGCGCGTCGCGGACTATCCCCGCGCGCGGCGCTTCTGGACCGAGACGATGGGCTTCGAGATCGCCGAGGAGGGGGGCGACCCGCCGCGCTTTGGCATCTTCCGCCGCGATGCGGCCACGGTCTTCGTCGACGCCTGGCACGGTGCCGACGAGAAGCCGTCGCCGGGCTGGCGCGCCTACCTGCACACCGACGACGTGGACGCGCTCGCAGCCGCCCTCGGCGCGCACCGGCCTCCGGGCGAAGGGCCGCACGACACGAGCTACGGCATGCGCGAACTGGTGGTGGTCGACCCCGACGGCAACCGCATCTGCTTCGGCCAGGACATCGCGTGACGGCCGGACGGGTTCTCGCGGCCTCGGTCGTGCTGGCGGGGCTCCTCGCCGGCGTGGCGATGTGGTGGCTGCAGACGCGCGCCTTCTACGTGACCGTCGAGCGCGCGGCGATGACCGTCGTGCCGGCAGGGGGCGGCGAGGCCCGCCCCGTCCCGGTGGAGGGCTTCGAGGGGATCGACAGCGGCAGCAGCCCGATCCGCTACCGCGCCTGCTTCGAGATGGACACGGTGATCCTCGACGACGCGGCGCCGGCGCCCGACGCGGTGCCGCTGACCGCGCCCGGCTGGTTCGGCTGCTTCGACGCGGAGGCGATCGGGCTGGCCCTCGAGGCCGGCGACGCGACGGCGATCCTCAGCCGCGAGAACGCGCCCTACGGCATCGACCGGGTCATCGCCCTCTTCCCCGACGGGCGGGGGTATGCTTGGACGCAGATCAACCGGTGCGGCAGGGTCGTCTTCGACGGCGATCCGGCGCCCGAAGGGTGCCCGCCGCCCCCCGGGGACGGCTGATGCCCGACCTTCTCGTCGAGTTATTTTCCGAGGAGATTCCGGCGCGCATGCAGGCCCGCGCCGCGGCCGATTTGCGGCGTCTGGTGACCGACGGGCTGGTCGAGGCGGGTCTGACCTACGCGCATGCCACGGCGCACCACACGCCGCGGCGGCTGGCGCTGGCGGTGGAAGGCCTGAGCCCGGCGAGCGCCACGACGCGGGAGGAGCGACGCGGCCCCAAATTCGGTGCGCCGGAGAAGGCGGTCGAGGGTTTTGCCAAGGGCGCCGGCGTGTTGCCGGCCGATCTTGAGGCGCGGGAGACGCCGAAGGGGCAGTTCTGGTTCGCCACCGTGGTCAGCGAGGGCCGGCCCGCGGCGGCTATCGTCGCGGAGGTGCTCGAGGCCACCATCCGCGGATTTCCGTGGCCGAAATCGATGCGCTGGGGCGCGGGGTCGCTGCGCTGGGTACGGCCGCTGCACCGCATCCTGTGCATCCTGAGCGACGAGGCGGGGAGCGAGGTGGTGCCGGTTGCGGTCGACGGCCTCCGCGCCGGGGACCTGACGGAGGGTCATCGGTTTCTGGCGCCCGGCGCGTTTTCCGTATCCTCCTTCGAGGACTACGTGGCAAAGCTCAAGCGCGCGCGCGTGCGTCTATCGGCGCAGGAGCGGGCCGAGGCGATCCGTCACGACATCGCCCAGGCGGCGTTCGCGCAGGGCCTGACCGTCGTCGAGGATCAGGCGCTCCTGGAGGAGGTGGCGGGGCTGGTCGAATGGCCGGTGGTCCTCGTGGGCGGGATCGATGCGGCGTTTCTCGGGCTGCCGCCCGAGGTGCTCAGGACCTCGATGCGGGAGCACCAGAAGTTCTTTTCCCTGGCTGGGCGGACGGCGGAAACTGGCAAGAACTTGCACGATCGCGACCCCGGTTTTGCCACTTCGTGGAAGAACGCGGCCGAAAATGTACAGGGGCAGATCACGCATTTCGCCACCGTCGCCAACCGCGAGACGGCGGACGACGGCGCCACCATCCTCGCCGGCAATTCCCGGGTGCTGGCGGCGCGCCTCGCCGACGCCGCGTTCTTTTGGGAGAACGATCTCGCCGTTGCGCGGGCGGGGATGGAGCCGTGGCGCGCGGCGCTGGCCGAGGTGACGTTCCACGCGCGGCTCGGGTCGCAGGCGGAACGGATCGACCGGGTCGCGGCGCTGGCGCGCGAGATCGCGCCGTCGGTGGGGGCGGACCCGGACCTCGCGGCGCGGGCGGCGGAGGTGGCCAAGCTCGATCTGGCCTCCGAGATGGTCTTCGAGTTCCCCGAGCTGCAGGGGGTGATGGGGCGGTACTACGCCGCCGCGGCGGGCGAGCCGCCCGAGGTCGCGGCGGCGGCGGAGGCGCACTACGCGCCGCTGGGGCCCTCGGACGCGGTGCCAACCGAGCCCGTCAGCGTGGCGGTGGCGCTGGCCGACAAGCTCGACACGCTGACCGGGTTCTGGGCGATCGACGAGAAGCCGACCGGCTCGAAGGATCCGTTTGCGCTGAGGCGAGCGGCGCTGGGGGTGATCCGGCTAGTGTTGGAGAATGCCTTTAGTCTTCGCCTCCTCAACTTGATTTCCTGGGAGATGATCCAGCGGGGATCTTTGACGCTTGTCGATGCGGAGAGGACGCAGACCTTCAGGACGCTGACCGAAGAAGGACGAGTCCTACAGAAATATGGCCTAGGCACTTTCCCGGGAATGCGTGCCAGACACGCCCTCGAGCAGCTTGTCGAGCGGGCGGCCGGACTAGAGAAAAAAGAGGCAGTGGAAGATTACATCAAGGCGCTGGATCTTCTTTCATTCCTCCACGACCGCCTCAAGGTTCACCTCCGCGAGCAGGGCATCCGGCACGACGTCATCGACGCGTGCCTCGCCATGCCCGGAAACGACGACCTGACGCTGCTGGTGAAGCGGGCGGAGGCGCTGTCGGCGGTGCTGGCCACCGAGGACGGAGGGAACCTGGTGCAGGGGTTTCGGCGGGCGAACAACATCCTGACGCAGGCCGAAGGTGCGGACGGGGTGGCCTACGAGTTCGGGGCGGACCGGAAGTGGATGGAGGCGGCGGAG
>CAYMRW010000325.1:0-3374 GCA_964392825.1 uncultured Rhodobacterales bacterium | reverse complement strand
CCCTCGTTGCGCATGCCGACCCTTAGCGCCTCGCGTCGCCGTCGTCACGGGGGGTTCGATGCAGCGGCGGGGACCGGCGCGGGCGTGCCACGGGTGCAGCCTTCGGCGCGGGGCCGGAGCCGCCCCCGAACAGCGCGAGGCCGACGGCGCCCGCGAAGATGGCGATGTCGGCGACGTTGAAGGCATAGGGGTTCTCGATGCCGCAGCACGACATGTTGAGGAAGTCGGCGACGGCTCCGTAGAGGACCCGGTCGATCGTGTTACCGATGGCGCCGCCGACGAGGAGGCCGCCCGCGATCTGCGACCAGCCCCCGGCGCCGCTCCGCCACAGCCAGACCGTGACCCAGACGGCGATGACGAGGGCCAGCGTCACCAGAACCCAGCGCGTTGTGTCGCCCCCCGCGAGCAGGCCGAAATTGATCCCCCGGTTCCACGCCATGCGGAACGTGAGGACCGGCGGCAGCACGTCGATGACGCCGCGCTCGGCGAGGTTCATCCCCCAGACAATGGCAACCTTCGTGGCCTGGTCGAGCGCCAGCGTGATCGCCGCCGTCCAGACCAGCGCCCTCAATGCCGGAAGTGCCGCATGCCGGTCAGCACCATCGCGAGGCCCGCCGCGTCGGCGGCGGCGACCACCTCGTCGTCGCGCAGGCTGCCGCCCGGCTGGATGATGGCGGTGGCCCCGGCGCGCGCCGCGACCTCGACGCCGTCGGCGAACGGGAAGAAGGCGTCCGAGGCGATGACGGCGCCCCGCGTCGGCGTTTCCGGCAGGCCGAGTTCGCTGTGCATGTCCCAGGCCTTGCGCGCGGCGATGCGGACCGCGTCGACCCGGCTGGTCTGTCCGGCGCCGATGCCCACGGTCGCGCGGCCCCGGGCGTAGACGATGGCGTTCGACTTGGCGTGCTTGACGATCCTCCAGGCAAAGAGCAGGTCGGCGAGTTCGACCTCGGTCGGGGCCCTCCTGGTGACGGTGCGCAGGTCGGCGGCGTCGACCATCCCCGCGTCGCCCTCCTGCACCAGCAGCCCCCCCGACACGCTCCTGGCGGTCATCCAGGGCAGGCGCGGATCGGGCAGCGTCTCGAGCGTCAGGAGGCGCAGATTCGGCCGCCCCGAGAAGACCCTGCGCGCATCCGCGTCGGCGCCCGGCGCGATGACGACCTCGGTGAAGATCTGCGTGATCGCCTCGGCCGTCGCCCGGTCGACGGGGCGGTTCAGCGCCACGATCCCGCCGAAGGCCGAGGTCCGGTCGCAGTCGAAGGCCGCCTGGTACGCGCGAAGCGGCGTGTCGGCGACGGCCGCGCCGCACGGATTGCCGTGCTTGACGATGACGCAGGCGGGATCGCTGTGCTCGGCCACCGCCTCGAGGGCGGCGTCGGTATCGGAGATGTTGTTGTAGCTCAGTTCGCGCCCCTGAACCTGCGTCGCCGAGTTGACGCCGGGGCGGTCGCCGCTGGCGTAGAAGGCGGCCGTCTGGTGCGGGTTCTCGCCGTAGCTCAGCTTCTGCAGAAGGCGGCCCGAGATCGTGCGGTTGCGCGGCGTTTCACCGGTCTCGTCGGCCAGCCAGCGCGAGATCGCCGCGTCGTAGGCGGCAACCCGGCTGAACGCCGCGAGCGCCAGGCGGCGGCGGAACGCGGGCGTGGTGCCCCCGTTCTCGAGCGCGGCGCACAGGTCGGCGTAATCCTCGGCATCGGTGACGACCGCGACATGCGCATGGTTCTTGGCCGCCGAGCGCAGGAGCGCCGGGCCGCCGATATCGATCTGCTCGATGCACACCTCGAAGCCCGCGCCGGAGGCGACCGTCAGGTCGAACGGATAGAGGTTGACCACCACCAGATCGATGGGCGCGATCCCCTGGGCGTCGATCTGCGCCACGTGCTCGGGGTCGTCGCGGCGGGCCAGCAGGCCGCCGTGAACCGCCGGATGCAGGGTCTTCACCCGGCCGGACAGCATCGCAGGCCATTGCGTGACGTCCTGCACCTCGGTCACGTCGAAGCCGGCATCGCGCAGCGCCGCTGCCGTTCCGCCCGTCGAGATCATCTCGATCCCGTGTCGTTCGAGCATGCCGGCCAACTGGATCAGGCCGCCCTTGTCGGAGACCGACAACAGGGCCCGGCGCGGCATCAGGGCGTCTGTCATCGCCAACGGCCGATCGATGTCGATGTGAGGCAACATTTTTCTACTTTTGCGCGAGTTTGAGGGATCACATGTCTTCCATACGGTCGATGACCACGCAAGCCGACGGTTAGCGCCGGTACGCTGCGTTTACCTGTCCACCTCCTCGTCATGGCGGTCAGTCGCCTTGGGTCCGGCACGGGAGCCGGCAGCAAGCTCCCACGTCAGGCGGGTCGCATATTCCGCGACCGAGGAAAAGAGCACGACCTGATAGGTGGGGGCGGGGTTCAGGGCGTCCTCAGGGAACACGACCGAGGCTTCGACGGCGAGGCGGGCCTGCCCCTCCAGCAGCCGGAACACCCAAAGGCGCGCCGTCGGCAGACGCAGCCAGACCGCGTGGCGCGCGGCGTCGAGGGACGGCTCGACCGCCGCGTCGAGGTGGAACCGGATGGCGAACCGGACCGGCCCCATGGCCGCCCGCGCCCCGTCGAGGCGTCGCCGCCCCTCCTCCGTCGCGGCGACGAGATTGTCCTCTCCGCGCAGCCGGTGCCCATCGCGGGTGAGCTCTAGATGCCTATGGTGGATCAGGCCGTGGGTCGGCCCGTAACCGTCGTGGCTCGCGGCGAGGCGCGTGCCCGAGGGCGTCTCGCTCCGGCGGCAGTCCACCCGCCGCGGACCTTCGGCGAGATCGGTTCCGCCCCGTCCGACGCGGGACGACGAGTAGCCCTCGATGCCGAGCGTCGAATGCGAGGCGGTCGCCCGCGCGGCGCGCGCCCAGCGGCGGCCGTAGCGCCCGCCGGATCCGCCGTTGACGAGGATCGGAACGCGGCCGTCCGAGACCTCGACGGCCAGTGTCGAGGCATGGCCGCCGGTCCGCGGCGGCGCCGCCGCGTCGATCAGCACCGCCGTCCCGCCGTGCCGCAGTCGCGCGTAGCCCATCGGCGGCGCCGTGAGATGCGTCGGCCGATGGTGCCCGAAGAAGGTCAGCGCCACGTCGGCAAGACCGGGCGCGGCCGTGCCCCCGTGGAAGGCGGGCAATCGTCCGCCCGGATGCACGATGGCCCGGAGTGCCGCCACCCCGCGCGACAGCGCGGACAAAAGCCCGTCGGTCGGCCGGACGCCGTAGCGAACCGCCTCTTCGAGCGTCCAACCGAGAAGCGCCAGCACCTGGGCCAGTTCCGCCGGGTTCCGCGAGACCACCCCGCCATCGGGCAGGACGATGTCGCCGATGGAGGCGTCGAGGACCCGCAGGGCGTCCGCCA
>CAYMRW010000324.1:0-3383 GCA_964392825.1 uncultured Rhodobacterales bacterium | reverse complement strand
CGCGATCCTACTTGATCTTGCCTTCCTTGTACTCGACGTGCTTGCGGGCGACGGGGTCGTACTTCCGCACCGTCATCTTCTCGGTCATCGTCCGGGCGTTCTTCTTTGTGACGTAGAAGTGGCCCGTGTCCGCCGTCGAGTTCAGGCGGATCTTGATCGTGGTGGGTTTGGCCATGGGACCTCTCCTCCGGGGAACGGGCGGCATGGCGCCCGTGACATGCGCGAGCCCGGGCTTTTACGCGCCCACGACCGCCTGTCAAGGTACCGCCCGCCCCCGCGTTGCGCGCGAAGGCAGGCGAGCTTGCGGGCGCGCTGCGCCCGGCGCCGATCAGGCGGCGGACAGCGGCGGCAGGCCCATGTTGGCATGCACGCGGTCGCGCGCCTCGTCCGAGAGGCCGAGTGCCTGCGAGAGCTGCCGCAGGTACTTGGACTCGGCGGCGTTGTCGACCCGAACCGCCATCAGCGACGTCGCGTAGACCTGCGCCTTCATCGAATCCTGCGTGTCGCGCGCCAGCTCCATCGGATCCGCGGGCTTGTCCATCTCCGCCTCGACGAAGGCGCGCTCCTCGGGGTCGGCGGTGTCGAGATGCGACATGATCGTCTGCCGCTCCTCGGCGCTGATCTCGCCGTCGGCCTTGGCCGCCTGGATCATGGCACGCAGCATGAGCTTGGCCCCCTCCTCCTGCGCCATCGCGACCGGGGTGCCGCCGAACATGGCGCCGATCATGTCGTCGGCCATCTTGCCGCCCGCCTCCGCCGTGCCGCGCATCGCCGCGAGGAGCCCGCCAAGGCCCGCCGAACCCGCTTCCGTCGCGGCGGTCGGCGCCTGCGTCATCCGCGAGATGAACTCGTTGACCTGCTGCGCGCCGCCCGGGACGCCCATGCGCTCCGCCAGGGCGCCGAGCTGCGTCCCCATGCTGCTGCCCGTCGCCTGCAGCTGCTTTTGCATGCCGGCGAGGCCGCCGGTCTTCTGGTAGTAGTCGAGGCCCTTGGCGGCCGCGAACCCCATCGCCACGCTGGCGAGCGTCCTGACAAAGCTCATCGTCGTCTCCTCCCGTTCCTGTCGGTGAGGATACCTGTAGCGGAAGTCTGGGGCCGGTGGCGATGCGCGGATGGCCTGTAAGCCGGATTCTGTCGGAAGTCGCCTTCCGGATGACCATTCCTCTGGCCCCGCCGTCGCCGGCGGGGTCTAGCTGCCTACCCGGACCTCTCGGGCCGAAGCCGCCCTGCCCGGTCACCCGGGCGCGAGGCCCCTATTCGGCATTGCTCCCGGTGGGGCTTGCCGTGCCGGTCCGGTTGCCCGTCCCGCGGTGGGCTCTTACCCCACCGTTTCACCCTTGCTCCGGTTGCGCCGGAGGCGAACCCCCAAAGCGATTGACCGCAGCGGACTATTCTCTGTGGCGCTTTCCCTCGGGTTGCCCCGGCCGGGCGTTACCCGGCACCGTCGCTTCGTGGAGTCCGGACTTTCCTCGAAGCCCCGAAGGACCCCGCGGCCATCCCGCCATCCGCGCACCGCGCGATCTAGGCTTCGCCGTCCCAGCGGTCAACGGGGAACCGCGCAGCGAGATCGGCGGCGAGCCCGGCGTCGACGGCGTCGGCGGGTCCCTCCGCGCCCGGCCGGAAGCGCCGTCGGAACGACGCGAGGCGCAGGGCCGGCGCGACCGACAGCGGGTAGCCGAAGCGGCGCAGCGCGGCGTCCGTCGATTCGGGCAGGGCCTGCCTGGCCTCGGGCCAGACCGAGAGCCCCTGCACCGCGAGGCCCCGCCAGTCGAAGGCCGGCCCCGGATCGTCCTTGCGGCCGGGCGCCATGTCGGAATGGCCGATCACCCGCGCGGGATGGATGCCGTGGCGTTGCAGGATCCCCTCGAGCAGGACATGGAGGGCGGCGATCTGACCGGGCGGGAAGTCGCCGCCGTCTCCCTCGAGCTCGATCCCGATCGAGCGCGAATTGACGTCGGCAGCCGCGCCCCAGGCGCCGGCGCCCGCGTGCCAGGCCCGCCGTCCCTCGTCGACCAGCCCGATGACGTCGCCCGCACGATCCACGAGCCAGTGCGCCGAGACCTCCGACGCGGGCTCGCAGAGCCGCGCGAGCGCCTCCTCGCGGGGCAGAACGGTGTAGTGCAGGACGACGATATCGGGTCGCGCGTCGCCACGGCGCGGGCCGTGATTGGGCGACGGGAGGGACCAGTACGCGGGCGCGGTCAGCCCCCCCGTGCCGCCCGGAACGGCCGCGGATCCCACCCGCAGGCGAAGCCGTCGCCGTCGGGGTCGAGGCCCATGCGGTCGCGGCGCGGGCCGCCGGCCTCGAGGAACGCCTGCTGCGCCTGGTCGGAGGTGGCATAGTCGCCGCAATTCCGGCCCGGCATGCTGATCCCCGACCGGCTGTAGACCTGCTCGCCCGGCTGGTTCGCGGTCGAGAGCGCGTATTCGACGAGGTTCGGTCCCGTGTCGCGCGGTCGCTCCGGCAGCGGCTCCGGCTCGATGACCTGGTAGGCCTGCTGCTGCGCCTCCCGCCGCGCGGCGTCGGACTGGATCGATTCGCGGCCGGAAACGGCGCCGAAGTCCTGCTCGTCCGAGATGCCGACATTGCCGCCGGGACCGGCCGGCGGCAAAGGCTGGCCCGTGCCGCCGACGGTCGGGAAACCGCCATCCGAGAACGTGCTGGCACCCGCCGTGGCCGAGCCGCCGCCGATCCCCGCAGCGGCAAGCTCGTCGCCGGTGATCGTCTGCGGTCCCGCGGGCTCTGCCAGGACCGGGCCGGGCAGCCCACGCAGCTCAGCCTCGCGCGCCGCGGTGTACTCGGCATAGCCCTGGTCGAAGCCGACCCCGCGCAGGGCCGGGTCGGTGTCGCAGGCGACGAGCGCCAGGGCGATCAGGGGAAACGTCTTGCGCATGCGTGTCATCCTACCACCAGCGGGCGGGCTTCGCGACAAATCCTGCCGCGGTCTCGAGCCCATGAGCGAGATTGAGAAGCTCACCCTCCTCCCACGGACGACCGATGAGCTGCAGGCCGAGCGGCAGGCCGGCCCGGTCGAGGCCCGCAGGCACTGCGATACCGGGGAGGCCGGCGAGGTTCACCGTCACCGTGAAGACGTCGTTGAGATACATCTGCACCGGGTCGGCGTCGTCCATCGAACCCAGCGGGAACGCGGACGACGGCGTGGCCGGCGTCAGGATCGCGTCGACGCCGCCGTCGAACGCCGTCTCGAAGTCGCGCTTGATGAGGGTGCGGACGCGGCGGGCGCGGTTGTAGTAGGCGTCGTAGAAGCCCGCCGAGAGCACGTAGGTGCCGATCATCACCCGCCGCTTGACCTCGGCGCCGAAGCCCTGGCCGCGGGTCTTCTCGTACATCTCGGTGACGCCGTCGCCCTGTTCCAGCTTGG
>CAYMRW010000323.1:0-3389 GCA_964392825.1 uncultured Rhodobacterales bacterium | reverse complement strand
TGTCGGAGAGGCCGATCATCGCGAGGATCTCGTCGGTGCGCCGCTCGCGCCGGGGAACGCCGTAGAGCCCGGCCTGAACGTCGAGCGAGCCCCGCGGCGTGAAGAACGGGTCCATGTTGGTTTCCTGCGGCATGACGCCGATCGCGGCGCGCGACTGCCGCGGGTTCACGTCCTGGTCGAAGCCCCAGATGCGGACGCGCCCCGCGGTCTTGGTGACAAGGCCCGCGAGGATGTTGATGAGCGTCGACTTGCCGGCACCGTTCGGCCCGAGGAGCCCGAAGATCGACCCCGCCCGGATGGCCAGGTCGACGCCCCCGAGCGCCTCCTTGGCAGGCTCGGTGCCCTGCGCCGGATAGACCTTCGTCAGCCCCTCGATCTCGATCGCGTTCGCCATTCGGGCGCCTTTCCCGGCCCGTGCGGGCCTTGCCGCCCGGGGCCGTGTTGCTATCCTTCCGGGCGTAGCCGCCGCGCGCGGCGGGGGCAAGGCGACGGCCGGCGCCCCGCAGGTCCGAGGAGGAGCGATCCCGTGGCGCAACTGACCCGAGGCAACGTCTACCGCGCCGGCCGCGACAGCGCGGTCGGGGCCGACGAGAACGACCTGGCCTCGCGCCCGATCGACCCGCCCGAGAGCGAGGTCGTGGAGGCGTGGCGCGTCGCTTGCGACGGCGGCGAGAGCGCGCTCGGGCATCCGCGGGTCTGGCTGCAGATCCCGGCCGACCTCGGCTGGATCGACTGCGGCTACTGCGACAAGCGCTACATCCACGCGAGCAAGGCGGAGATGGGCGAGAGCGAGTCCGCTCCGGGCCGCGACGGCCCCGCGAAGGCGCATCCGGGCGTCCCCTGACGCCGGGCCGCCCGGGCGCTCAGCGGCCCGCGATCGTGTCGAGGTAGAGACGGCGGAACACTGCGACCGTGGGCTGCCACGCGCCCTCCATCGCGCGCGCGCCGGCATCCGCGTAACCGCCGTCAGGACGCGGGCGCAGCGTCACGAAGGGCGGCAGGCCGTAGCGCATGGCGACGAAGTTTGCCCAGAGCCGCGCGGTGCGCCCGTTGCCGTTGGCGAAGGGGTGGATGCGCACCCATTCGGCATGCGCCCAGGCCGCCAGCGTGATGACGGCGTCGAGCTGGTCGGCATCCTCGGGCATGCGTCCCGGCGGGACGACGGCGTCGAGCGCCGCGGCGGCGCGGCCGAGCGTCGCCTCGAACGCGGCGAGATTGTCGGCGACGTCGCGCGCGGGCGTGCCGGTCCGGACGCCGACGCGGACCTCGCAATCCTCGAGGCCCGGCTCGCCCCGGAACGTCGCGAAGTAGTCGTGGTCCTCGACCGTGCGGCCGTCGATCACCACCGCGAGCCCCTGCATCGTCGTGGCGTGCCATGCGCGCGCCAGCTCGACGGTCGGGACGCGCCGGTCCCGGGCGGCGTCGCGCGCCGCACGCGCGGCCTCGGTCAGGTTGCGGTGGAGGCGGGCGCTGTCGGCGTCCCAGTCATTCACCGAGGAGGTCGCGGAGGCGCGCCGACGTGCCCTGGTCGGGGCGCGACGTCTCGGACTCGCCGGTGCGGAACGCCCGGCCCTCGACGGGATCCTCGGTCACCTCGACTTCCGCTCGAGCGAAGCGCTCGATCGCCGCGTCGAAGTCGGGATCCTGCCGGCGCAGCGTGCGCAGGGCGTCGAGCGACGCCGCGAGCTCGACCTCGAGGCTGCCGTATTCCTGCGCGACGTACCGCTCGAGCGCCTGGTTGACGAGCTTGTTCATCGGCGTCCGCCGCATCTCGCCCAGTTTGCCGAGCTGGTCCTTGAGGCGCGGGTCGATGCGGAACGTTGTCGCGACGGCGGGCATGGCTGACCTCCCCTGAGTGATGTCAGAATGTGTGTTTGACGTCGGTTCGTCAAGATGCGCCGCCGGTCAGGGCGACATTCGGGGTCAACCGATCGGGATCCCCTCGGGGATGCAGGGCAGGGAAGGCTCGCCCGTCGGGCCGCGGAGGACGTCGAGCACGTGCTCGCCCGACCACGCGACGATGGCCCGGCCGTCGGTCGTGGTGCCCTCGGCAATCGGGGTGCCGGTGAGCGGATCCTGCAGCACCGCGAGCGCCGCGCCCTCGGTGCCGTCGTCGCAGGCAAAGACGGTGCGCGCGGTCGTGGCGTCGGTGCAGGCCCAGCTGCCGGTGCAGGTGGCGCCGGTGCTGAGCTGTCCCGCAAGCGTGCCCTCGTTCCAGCCGGCGCCGCGGCCATCGAACCAGACCCCGTCGTCGCCGATGCAGGCGACGACGCGCGTGCAGCTGTCGGAGCGGCCCGTGAGCTCGCAAGGCGGCCCGGACGTTTCCTGCGCGGCGACAGGCGGGGCGGCGACGGGCGGGGCGGCGACGAGGAGGGCGGCTGGCAGCAGGCGGGCGAACATGGCAAGACCTCCGTACCTAACGGGGAAACTGGCATGGGCGCGGCGTTCGGAAAGGGACATCATCTGAGCCTGATCGACGGGTCGGCGTTCATCTTCCGCGCCTACCACGCGCTGCCGCCGCTGACGCGGAAGTCCGACGGGCTGCCCGTCGGCGCCGTCTCGGGGTTCTGCAACATGCTCTGGAAGACGATCCAGGACGCGCGCGGTCCCGACGCGCCGACGCATGCGGCCGTCGTCTTCGACAAGGGCTCGGTCACGTTCCGGAACGAGATCTCCGCGGACTACAAGGCGAACCGCGAGGCGATGCCCGAGGATCTGTCCCCGCAGATACCGCTGACGCGGGAGGCCGTGCGGGCGTTCAACATCGCCTGCCTCGAAGAGGAGGGGTTCGAGGCCGACGACATCATCGCCTCGCTCGCTTGTCGCGCGCGAGAGGCGGGGGGGCGGGTGACCATCGTCAGCTCGGACAAGGACCTGATGCAGCTCGTCGGCGGCGGCGTCGAGATGCTCGACCCGATGAAGAACGTACGCATCGACGCCGACGCGGTGCGCGACAAGTTCGGCGTCGGGCCGGAGCGGGTGGTCGACGTGCAGGCGCTCGCGGGGGACTCGATTGACAACGTTCCGGGCGCGCCCGGGATCGGCATCAAGACGGCGGCGCAGCTGATCAACGAGTTCGGCGACCTCGAGACGCTGCTCGGACGCGCGGACGAGATCCGCCAGCCGAAACGGCGGCAGACGCTGATCGACCATGCCGAGCAGATCCGCGTGTCGAAGCGGCTGGTGGAGCTCGATTGCGGCATGGACCTCGGCTACGACCTCGCGAGCCTAGAGGTGCGCGAGCCCGACGCCGAGACGCTGATCGGGTTCCTGCGGCAGATGGAATTCCGCGCGATCGTCAAGCGGGTGTCGGAGGTGCTGGGGGTCGAGGCCCTGGCCATCGCCGACACCGATCCGGGCGGGGCCGAGCCGGTGGCGGCCGACGCAGC
>CAYMRW010000322.1:0-3391 GCA_964392825.1 uncultured Rhodobacterales bacterium | reverse complement strand
AGGCCCAGATCGACTAGGGCGGCGGCGAAGAGAACCGGCACGAGCCCCCCCGCGAGCCAGAGGGCGAGGAGAACAGCGGAGAGGGCGGCGCAGACGGCGATCAGGACTTGGCTGGACATGGGACGCACCTTGGCTAGCGGGATCGTGCAGCCTCAACGTTGCGCGGCCGCGCCCCGTTCCTGCGGCAGAACGGCCTCCTCCCGCGCCCGGGCGAGCGCGGCGGGCAAGGCGGCGGCCAGAAGCGCGAGGTCGGCCTCGGTTCCGCAGCCGATGCGGATGCACCGGTTGCCGGGCGCGGCGAACGGCATGCGCACGAACACGCCGGCGTCGGCGAGACGCGCGACCACGGCGCGGGCGAGGTCGGCGGACCCGCCGCAATCGACGGTGACGAAGTTGGTCGCCGAGGGGAGCGGGGCGAGGCCGTGCCGGACGGCGATGTCCGCAATGCGCTGCCGCGCCATGGCCGTGCGCGCGACCACGTCGGCCAGCCATGCCCGGTCGGCGAGCGCGGCGAGGGCCGCGGCCTGCGCCACGCGCCCCACGCCGAAATGGTTGCGCACGCGGTCGAAGGCCGCGATCAGGCGCGCGTCGCCGATGGCGTAGCCGACCCGCATCCCGGCGAACCCGTAGGCCTTGCTGAACGTGCGCAGCCGGATCACCGAGGTGGCGCCGGCGTCGACCGGCGGCGCCACGGGCGCGGGCGCGAACTGGGCATAGGCCTCGTCCAGGACCAGGAGAGTGCCATCCGGCACCGATGCGATGGCGCGGGCGACGTCGTCCGCCCCGTGCCAGGACCCCATCGGGTTGTCGGGATTGGCGACGTAGACGAGGCGGGCGCCGACCTCGTCCGCCCGCGCGAGGAGGGCCTCGAGGTCCGCCCGGTCGTCGCGGTAGGGCACCTTGTGGAGGACGCCGCCATGGCCCGCGACATGGTAGTCGAAGGTTGGATAGGCGCCGTCGGAGGTGACGACGGGCGTGCCCGGGGCGACGGTCAGGCGGACGAGGTAGCCGAGAAGGCCATCGATACCCTCGCCCACGACGATGTTTTCCGGGGCGACGCCGTGGTGCCGGGCGAGGGCCCCGCGCAGGTCGTGGCACTCGGGATCGCCATACATCCAGGCCTGCGGCGCGACCGCGGCGATCGCCGCGACCGCCTTCGGCGAGGGGCCGAAGGCGCTTTCGTTGGCTCCGATCCGGGCGCGGAACGGGTGGCCCATCGCCCGCTCCTGCGCCTCCGGGCCGACGAACGGAACGGTCCCGGGCAGCGACGCGGCGAGGCGCGTCAGACGCGGATCGGTAGCGGATTCATTCGACGCCACGGGCCGTTAGCCATTCGCGCATCATCTCGATCTCGGCCGTCTGCGTGGCGATCACCTCCTCGGCGAGGGCGCGGACCTCCGGGTCGGACCCGTGCTCGAGGACGTACTCGGCCATCTCGACGGCGCCCTCGTGGTGCGGGATCATGCCGCGGATGAAGTCGACGTCGGGGTCGCCGGTGGGGGCGATGGTCATGCCCTGGTGCATCCGGTCGTTGATGTCCGCCCAGGCCTGGGCGTGCGGCGCGTCCGACCCCATCATGTCGTGGTCGGCGTGGTCCATCATCTGGGCGCCGGCCAGAACCGGGACGGCGATCAGCGTGATGGCCAAAAGATGTCGTGATATCATGATCTTGACCTCTCCTCCGTGCTGCGTCAGCCGGCCTCGGCGAGGCGGGCCAGGGCGGTTTGCAGGCGGGCCTGCTCCTCCTGCTTCTGGGCCAGCAGATCCCGGGTCTCGTCGACGACCTCGGGCGGGGCGCTCTCGACGAAGCGCGGGTTCGAGAGGCGTTTGTCGAGGCCGCCCGCCTCCCTGGCGAGCTTGTCCAGGCTCTTGGAAAGACGGGACTTTTCGGCGGCGATGTCGATGATCTCGGCGAGCGGCAGGGCGAAGGTCCCGCCCTCGACGGCGATCGTGGCGGATCCCTTCGGCACAGCGTCGGTGGCCGTGATCGTCTCGAGCCGGGCCAGGCGCAGGACCAGATCCTCGTTGCGCGACAAGGCGTTGCGGCCCGCTTCGGAAAGCTCGACGCGGAGCAGGGGGACGCGGGCGCCGGCGGGGACGTTCATCTCGCCGCGGACGGAGCGGACGCCCTCGATCAGGGAGATGATCCAGCGCATCTCGGATTCTGAAGCTGGATCAACGAGTTCGGCGCCATACTCGGGCCATTCGGTGAGCGCGAGGAGGGCGGGGCGGTGGCGGCCGAGGCCCCAGAGCTCCTCCGTCACGAAGGGCATGATCGGGTGCAGGAGGATCAGGCACTGGTCGAGAACCCAGGCCATAACTATCCGTGTTTCCTCGGCTTTCTCGCCGTCGAAGAGGGGCTTCGAGAACTCGAGGTACCAGTCGCAGACGCGGCCCCAGGTGAAGGCGTAGAGCGCGTTCGCGGCATCGTTGAAGCGATAGGCGGCCAGCGCCGCGTCGACCTCCTCGCGGACGCGGGCGGTTTCGCCGATGATCCAGCGATTGGCGGTCGCCGTCGCCGTGGGGGGAGTCTGACCAGTTCGTGTCAGTTTCGACCCCGCGTTTTGCAAGTTCGAGTCAGGATCGGCGCCGTTTTGTACATCCAGGACGCCGTTCATCTCGGCGAAGCGGTGGGCGTTCCAGAGCTTGGTGACGAAGTTGCGGTACCCCGCGATCCGGTCGCGCGAGAGGCGGAGGTCGCGGCCCATCGCCGCCATCGCGGTCAGCGTGAAGCGGACGGCGTCGGCGCCGAACTCGTCGATCAGGTCGAGCGGGTCGAGGACGTTGCCGAGCGACTTCGACATCTTCTTGCCCTTCTCGTCGCGGACGAGGGCGTGGACGTAGACGGTGTGGAACGGCACCTCGCGGACCAGCTCGAGCTGCATCATCATCATCCGCGCGACCCAGAAGAAGATGATGTCGAACCCGGTGACGAGGACCGAGGTCGGGTAGTAGCGGGCGAGCGCGTCGTTCTGCTGGTCGGTCTCGGCGTCGCCGGTCCACCCCAACGTGCCGAGCGGCCATATTCCGGAGGAGAACCATGTATCGAGGACGTCGGGGTCGCGGTCGAGGCGCACCCGCGTTGGGGCCAGGTTGCCCGGCGAACCGACGGAAGTGCCGGATGGATTGGCGCGCGCGCGCTCGCCATCGACGTGATAGTTGGCCACTGGGTAGCTGGAAATCTCGATGGTCGTCCCATCGGGGTAATACCCCGACGCCTGCCTGATCGCACCTTCCTCGTCGATGGCGCAAAATGGAACTCTGGTACTTTCGCTCGTCGTCAATCCCGTAATGTTGCCCGCGGCATCCTTCTGAAATGCAGGGCCGTACCAGACGGGGATCTGGTGGCCCCACCAGAGTTGGCGGGAGATGCACCAGGGCTCGATGTTCT
>CAYMRW010000321.1:0-3392 GCA_964392825.1 uncultured Rhodobacterales bacterium | reverse complement strand
CGGCCGGAGCGACCCCAAGGAGCAGCAAGAGCGTCGCCGTGGACAGGCGCATCCCGTTCCTCTGCGGACATCCATACTGGTCTGGACATAGCCGCCCGGGCACGGGCATGACAGCCGCCAGCATGGGGCACCGACGTGACAAATGATCCTGTACCCCGGGCGGGGGCCGTTGCGGATGCCGCGACCCTCGCGGACCAGATCCGCGCGGGCGACCGGCGCGCCCTCGCTCGAGCCATCACCCTGATCGAGAGCCAGCGGCAGGATCACCGCGCGGCGGCGGCGGAGCTGCTCGACCGCCTGGGCGCGGAACGCGAAGCGCTCAGGATCGGGCTTTCGGGCACGCCGGGCGTCGGCAAGTCGACGTTCATCGAGGCGTTCGGACTGATGCTGGCGGAGGCAGGACGGCGCATCGCGGTACTCGCCGTCGACCCGTCCTCGGCACGCTCCGGCGGTTCGATCCTCGGCGACAAGACGCGGATGGAACGGCTGTCGCGCGAGCCCGGCGCCTTCATCCGGCCATCGCCGGCGCAGGCAGAGCTCGGCGGCGTCGCCCGGCGGACGCGCGAGTCGGTGGCGCTCTGCGAGGCCGCAGGCTTCGACGTGATCCTCATCGAGACGGTGGGCGTCGGCCAGTCGGAGACGCTGGTCTCCGGCATGTCCGACCTCTTCGTCCTTCTGATGGCGCCGGGCGGCGGCGACGAGCTGCAGGGCGTCAAGCGCGGGATCATGGAGGTGGCCGACCTGATCCTCGTCAACAAGGCGGACGGGGACCTGCGCGCCACCGCCGAGCGCACGCGCAGCGACTATGCCGGCGCCCTGCGACTGATGCGGCGCCGCGACGGGGATCCGGACGGGATACCCGCCGCGCTTTGCGTCTCGGCACAGACCGGGGCGGGGCTCGAGGACGCGTGGCGGCAGATGCGCGACCTCGCCGCGTGGCGGCGCGAGACCGGGTACTGGGCGCGTCGGCGGGCGGCACAGCGGCTCGACTGGTTCGACGAGGAGGTGCGGCGCCTGGTGCTGGCGCGGCTCGCCGGGGATGCGGCGTCGCGCCGCCGCCTCGAGGCGCTGACCGAGGCCGTCGCCGAGGGTCGGGCCTCGCCGGCGGCAGCGGCGGCGGACTTCGTCGAGGCGGCGGGGCCGGCGTTCTGACGTCACCTCATCCGATCCGGCTTGACGCGGGCGGGGCGGCACCGTATCCGGGGGCCCGGTTTACGGACAGGTGAGAAAGCCTGCCCTTTTGCGTTGCCGCGCCGCCCGCGTGCCGGCACCGATGACGAGAGGAACGAGATCATGGCGCGCCGCTGCGAACTGACCGGGAAGGGGCCGATGGCCGGCAACAACGTGAGCCACGCCCACAACAAGACCAAGCGCCGGTTCCTGCCGAACCTCAACGACGTCTCGCTGATGTCGGAGGCGCTGGGCCGGACGTTCCGCCTGCGCGTGTCGTCCGCTGCGCTGCGCACAGTCGACCATCGCGGCGGCCTCGACGGCTTTCTCGCGGCCGCGCGCGAGGTCGAGCTGTCGGACCGTGCCCGGCGCATCAAGCGCGACATCGAGAAGTCCCGCGCGGCCTGATCGCGGACCGGTCCGCCTCGTGGAACGACGGGGCGGGCAGCGCGTTGCCCCCTCGGTCTGAGAGTGGACGGAATGCAGCTGATCGCTCACCGCAAGGTCCGAGATTATGACGCCTGGCGCGCCGTCTTCGACGACGATGCGGAATCGCGCGGCAAGTCGGGAATGACGCTGTTGCAACTCTGGCGCGAGGCCGACGACGGCAGCCGCGTCTGGATGCTGTTCGAGGTCAGCGATCGCGGCATGGCGGACGAGTACCTGCAGGGCCTTGGCCAGCTCCACGCCGAACAGGGCGGGGCGACCGAGGCGGGACACCATTTCCTGAGGCTGGCATGAGCACGGCGCCGACGATCATCAGGGCGAGCGACCCGTCGGACTTTTCCTGGGACGACTCGGAGCGCGGCTCGGCGGTCTACCAGACGCGCATCGACGCGGCGGCGGGTCCGACCTCCGGCCTCGTCATGGGGACGGCACAGATCGAGGCCGGGGAGACAGAAGCGCCGCACACCCACGACCTTCCCGAGATGATGTACGTGCTCTCGGGCGAGGGAACGGCGGTCTTCGACGACCGCGAGGTCCCGATCGCCGAGGGCGACACCGTCTTCGTGCCGCGGGACACACTCCATTCATGGCGCGCGGGCGAGGCGGGGCTGAGTATGCTCTACGCCTTTCCGGCCGATCGCTTCGACGAGGTCGCCTACCACTGGTCTGACGGCTGAACCCGGTCTCCGCCGCGTCCGCGCGGGGCCTAGACCCCGCGCGCAGGCTGCCCCTTCGAACGGCCGGGTTAGAAAGCCAGAGGTTCCAGCTTCGACGATCGACGGGGCGGCTTCGGCGGACGGCGGCGTAGATCGCCGTCCCCAAACGCGAACCTTCCAGTCAGCTTGTGCGGTGGTCTCACGATGCCGGATGATCCCCGGCGGGCGTTCCCATTGACCGTTCCCGGGGCGGCCGTCATATCGCGCCCATGACCGAGCTCGCGCACATCCGCAATTTCTCCATCGTGGCCCACATCGACCACGGCAAGTCGACGCTGGCCGACCGGCTGATCCAGCTCACCGGCACGGTGGCCGAGCGCGACATGCAGGCGCAGCTGCTCGACTCGATGGACATCGAGCGCGAGCGCGGCATCACGATCAAGGCCAACACCGTCCGCATCGAGTACCCCGCGAAGGACGGCCAGACCTACGTCCTCAACCTCATCGACACCCCCGGCCACGTCGACTTCGGCTACGAGGTCTCGCGCTCGATGCAGGCCGTCGAGGGCAGCCTCCTCGTCGTCGACGCCACTCAAGGCGTCGAGGCACAGACACTCGCCAACGTCTACACCGCCATCGAGGCCGACCACGAGATCGTCCCGGTCCTCAACAAGATCGACCTCCCCGCCTCCGAGCCCGACCGCGTCCGCACCCAGATCGAGGACGTCATTGGCATCGAGGCCGACAACGCCGTCGAGATCTCCGCCAAGACCGGCCAGGGCATCCCCGACGTGCTCGAGGCCATCGTCACCCGCCTGCCGCCCCCGCGCGAGGGCGACGCCGACGCGCCGCTCAAGGCCATGCTCGTCGACAGCAAGTACGACCAGTATCTCGGCGTCATCTGCATCGTCCGCATCGTCGACGGCACGCTTCGCCGCGGCGACCGCATCCGCATGATGAAGACGGGCGGCCTCTACGACGTCGACGACGTCGGCGTCTACCGCCCCGCGATGACCGCCGTCGACCAGCTCGGCCCGGGCGAGATCGGCTACCTCAACGCCTCGATCAAGCAGGTCCGCGACACCCGCGTGGGCGACACGATCACCCATGAGAAGCGCC
>CAYMRW010000320.1:0-3409 GCA_964392825.1 uncultured Rhodobacterales bacterium | reverse complement strand
GACTCGTCGGCGTTGACGACGAGATAGGCGGGCCGCCCGTCGCTCTCCTTCGGCATGAACGACCACTTGAGGCCAGTCGGGAAGCCCGCGCCGCCCCGGCCGCGCAGGCCCGAATCCTTCACCTGCTGGATCACCCAGTCGCGACCCTTGCCGATCAGATTTCCGGTCGCGTCCCAGTGCCCGCGGGATTTGGCCCCGGCCAGCGACCGGTCGTACATCCCGTAGAGGTTCGTGAAGATCCGGTCTTCGTCCTTCAGCATCCTATCCGTCCTTCCGGGCCCGCCAGAGGCCCACCGTCACGATCAGCGCCCAGGCGAACGCGGCGAGCGCGGCCAGGTCGAGGAGGAGCACCCAGCGGGTCGGCCATCCCATCTGCCCGCCCAGCCACTGCACCCCGAACCAGGCCAGAACGGTGGCGCACAGAACCAGTGCCACGGTCCGCGCCGTGCGCGCCCTCTGCCGTTCGGTTCCGTGTCCCATCCGCCTCCGTCGAAACTTTCGCGGTGACCGCAGCCTAGAGGGCAGCGAGACGGCCGCCCTCGGGGTCAGGTGTTCTTGTCGTAGACCTCGCCGTCATCGACGCGCTGCGAGAAATCCGTCTCGCCGCCCTCCGAGAGCTGCCGCGCCTGGCCCACCCAATCGTCGCGGCTGGCGCGGCCGCGGAACTCGCCCAGGTTCTCGTCCATCCAGGCGACCTCCGACGGCGACCATGCCGCCATCTGATCGAAGTGATAGACGCCCATGCGATTTAACTGGTCCTCGAGCTTCGGACCGATCCCCTTGATGCGCTTCAGATCGTCGGGACCGCCCTCGCGCGGCTCGTGCAGACGCTGGGGCTCGGTTCCGATCGTCGCCTCTTCCGCGCTGCCTCCCGTATCCGAGCCGGCCTCGTCGCGGTCGGCCTCGTCCGCTTCCGTGTCCGGCGCAGACGCAGCGTGCATGCCCGACGGCGCCGGATCGCCCGCAGATCCCTCGCCCGAAGATCCCTGGTCCGCAGATCCCTTGTCAGAAGAGGTGTCGTCCGTTCCCTGCGGCGTCGTCGCTCCGTTCATGCCGGTGCCCTTCCGGGAGCCCTGCCCGGCCGGTTCCCCATGCGCCCCGGACTCGAGATCGACGCGCGGCACGCGTCCGGTCAGCCGCTGCGGCTCCAGCGACTTCACGGGGCGATGGAAGGCCCAGAACAGGAAGACGGAGACCACCAGGGCCACGCCGAACGCAAGGAAGAGCGCCGGCGAGAAGGTGTAGCCGCCGACCACCATCAGTCCGACGATGGCGACGAGGAACACGCCGCCGCCAATCGCGCCGACAATCGTGAGCGACCCCTGTGACTGCTTTGACATCTCTTCCCTCCTGAACCGCTATCCGGTGTTTTCCCAGACGTAGCGCAATCGCTCCTGCGTGTCTCGACCTGCGCCCTGCGGCGCCTGCAGCCCGCGCCTCACCGCTTGTCGGGGTCCCGCGTCTCTTCGTCCAGTTCGACGTCGTGCCCCGTCGCCGCCTCCTTCGGCGTCTCGCCAGATGCGGCGGCGGCCGGGTCGCTCGTCTCGGGCCGGGCCGCGTCCTCGGCATGCGCCTCCTGTTCCGTGATGCCGGTGTCGTCCGCCGGTTCGCCCTCCGACGGCCGCGGTCCCGGCGTCCGCCCGGGCTCTGGCATCCCCGACGGCTGCAGCATGTCGTCGCGCGCCTCGCCCACGTCCTCGTCTGCCGCGCGCCAGGGCGTGCGCAGGCGCATCTCGCTGCCGTCTATGCGTTTCAGCGTGTCGCCGATCTCGAGCGCCAAGGTGACGCTCGCATTGGCGTCGGCGTCTCGATCCCGGCCGTTCAGCGTCGTCGCGCCGCCCGCCGGCTCGCTCGCGAAGCGCCCGTTCTGCGGCCCCGGGCGCGGCACCTCGCCCCGCGCCATGGCCGCGATGAGATCGCGCAGGCCGTCGGTCGTCAGATCCTCGTAATAGTCCTTGCCGATCTGCGCCATCGGCGCATTCGCGCAGGCGCCGAGGCATTCGACCTCCTCCCACGAGAACTTGCCGTCGGGCGAAAGGGCATGCGGCCGGGCCGCGATCACCTCCTTGCAGACCTCCATCAGGTCCTCGGCCCCGCAGATCATGCAGGACGTCGTGCCGCAGATCTGAATGTGCGCGACGCTGCCAACGGGTTGCAGCTGGAACATGAAGTAGAACGTGGCGACCTCGAGGGCCCGGATGTGGGCCAGCCCCAGCATGTCCGCGACGTGCTCGATTGCGGCGCGCGAAAGCCAACCCTCCTGCTCCTGCGCGCGCCAGAGGATCGGGATGATGGCGCTTGCCTGTCGGCCTTCGGGGAACTTCGATATCTGCGCCCGCGCCCAGGCGTCGTTCGCGGGCGTGAAGGCGAAGCCCTCGGGCTGCTCGGGGTGAAGCCGGCGTAGCATTACATGCACTCTTCCGTTCTGAGGATCAGGGTGTCGGTCTCCCGGTCGATCCGTATCAGCCCCGCCGAGAAGAGGTCGGTGGTGATCCTCTGAGTCTCTTCCTGCGTGAAGTCGTGCCGCGGCAGGATCTCCGTCGCCTCCTGCCCCGACATCCGGCAGCCGTTCGCCTCGACGAGCGCGATCAGAAGCTCCGCGCGCTCGCTGCCGGCTGCGGCGAGAAACACGGCCGCGATCCAGTTCACGTGCAGTCCTCGAGCCGCAGGGTGCCGCCCTCGATGCGCGCGGCGCCGCTGTCGAGCCACGACTGGATCACCGGCCGGAGGCCCTGCGCGTCGGCCCCGAGGCCGAGCGCCGCCTCCTCGTCGATGACGCAGCCCCGACCCTCGATCTCGCTGCGGAGCGCCTGCGCCGGCGTCGGTGCGGGCTCCGCCGGCGGGCAGTGCGGAACCCGGACCCGGAGGATCGAACCGCCCTCGAGAAACGCGGTGCCGTCGAGCACCATCTGCCCAAGTTCGCGGCGCACGTATTCGGGATCGAACCCTTCCGATCCGAACAGCGTCGCCGTTTCCGCCTCGCTCACCGCGCAGCCGTTTGTCGCCAGCGTGGCCAGAAGCGCGTCGCGGCTCTCTGCGCCCTCGGCGGCGGCCGCGGCCGGAAGCGCCGCCAGGAGGACGGCCAGATGCCTCAACGGTCGACCTCGCCGAAGACGATGTCCATGGTGCCGATGATGGCGCTGACGTCGGCGAGCTGGTGGCCCCGCGCGACGTGGTCCATCGCCTGCAGATGCAGATAGCCGGGCGCCCTGAGCTTGGCGCGGTAGGGCCGGTTGGTCCCGTCGGCGACCATGTAGACGCCGAACTCGCCCTTCGGTGCCTCGACCGCGGCGTAGACCTCGCCCGCCGGCACGTGAAAGCCCTCGGTGTAGAGCTTGAAGTGATGGATCAGCGCCTCCATCGACGTCTTCATGTCCTTGCGGGTCGGCGGCGACAGCTTGCCCCGGTG
>CAYMRW010000319.1:270-3420 GCA_964392825.1 uncultured Rhodobacterales bacterium | reverse complement strand
CGGTCATCTCGTAGCGGTCCGTGAGCTGATAGGTGGAGAATTGCGGCTTCGGTTCGGACATCGTGGGTTCCTCGTGGGGCGTGCGGACGCACACACGGGTCGCGGCTGGCGACGGCCTCGGGACGCAGCATATTTCGCCATGCGGGGCCGTTCCGCAAGCCCGTGCGCCCCCGCAATACCGCGACGGAAGGCGCCCGCGAGGCCGCGGCTTCACATGCGTCGCGGGTGGTCTCATAACGTTCCAAATCCATCGGGGAGCCCCGGGCTGACATCCATCGCCGCGAAAGACGGAGGCGCATCGCGGGCCGAACGCGCCGCAGCCGACCTCCTCGATGCCGAGCCGCCGCGCGCCGCCCGCTTCATCGTGACGATCTACGGCGACGTGGCCGAGCCGCGCGGCGGCGTCCTGTCGATGGGCGGGCTCATCGGCCTCTGCTCCGCCCGCGGCATCAGCGAGACGCTGGTGCGCACCGCCGTGTCGCGCCTCGTCGCCGCGGGCCAGCTCGAGGGGGAGCGCATCGGACGGCGGAGCTTCTACCGTCTGAGCGCGGCGGCCACGGCGGAGTACGCGGACGCGTCGCGGCTGTTCTTCGGCCCGGCCGAACGGTCGGACGGCTGGGAGATCGTCGCGCCGGAAGACCCCGACGATGCACGGACGCTCCATGCGGCGGGCTTCGCGCGGCTCGGCGGCGACCTGTTCATCGGGCCCGGGGGTCGGCTGCGCGATGCCGCCCGCTTTGTTCTCGAGGCGCGGAACGCCGAGGGTCCGGATGCATTCCGCACTTTCGCCGCCGCGCGCTGGCCGATCGAGGAGGTCGCGGCGGCCTACATGGCCTTTCTGGACCGGCACGCCGATCTCGCGGCAGCCGTCGCCGCCGAGGGCCCCCCAAGCCCGCAGGCTTCGCTGACGGCACGGCTGACCCTGTTGCACGTCTACCGGGGCATCGTCCTTGGCGACCCGCGCCTCCCCGCCGCCGCGTTGCCGCAGCCGTGGCCCGGAGACGCCGCCGCGCAGCGCTTCGCGCGGCTCTACCTGACGCTGTCGCCCGGCGCCGACGCACGGGTCGGCGAGACGCTCGAAGGCGTGGACGGATCGCTCCCGGCCGAGACGACAGCCACGCGCCAGCGCCTCGCCTCGCTGCGCGCGATGTTCGCCGCGTAGGACGGGGCGGGCCGGCCCTGGGCGTAAAGCATCACACGATCCGCGCAAATGTGGTTTGCATCGTGACGCTTTCAGCCTTATACACCGACCGTGCGGTCGAGGAATGCCTCGGACCGCCGAGGGAGGACGGCACATGGGCGACGCCTTCATCTGCGACGCGGTGCGTACGCCGATCGGGCGCTACGGCGGCGCGCTGGCGTCGGTTCGCGCCGACGATCTCGCGGCGGCGCCGCTGTTTGCGCTGCAGCGGCGCAGTCCCAATGTCGATTGGGCTCGCGTCGACGACCTGATCTACGGCTGCGCCAATCAGGCCGGCGAGGACAACCGCAACGTCGGGCGGATGGCCGCGCTGCTCGCCGGACTGCCCGTCACGGTGCCCGGAACCACGGTGAACCGGCTCTGCGGCTCGGCGATGGACGCGATCGGCATGGCGGCGCGCGCGATCCGCGCCGGCGACGACGAGCTCGTGATCGCCGGCGGCGTCGAGAGCATGAGCCGCGCGCCCTTC
This sequence comes from uncultured Rhodobacterales bacterium, assembly GCA_964392825.1. Classification (GTDB taxonomy): domain Bacteria; phylum Pseudomonadota; class Alphaproteobacteria; order Rhodobacterales; family Rhodobacteraceae; genus Roseitranquillus. The sequence continues at coordinate 1,750 of CAYMRW010000319.1, read as the reverse complement.
GTCATGGGCAAGGCCGAGACGGCGTTCTCGCGCAAGGCCGAGGTGTACGACACGACGATCGGGTGGCGGTTCCCGAACCCGAGGATGGTCGCGCGCTTCGGCATCCACTCGATGCCCGAGACCGCCGACAACGTGGCCGAGGACTATCAGGTGAGCCGCGACGACCAGGATGCCTTCGCCGCCCGCAGCCAGGCACGTTGGGCGGCGGCGCAGGAGGCGGGGCTCTTCCGCGACGAGATCGTCCCCGTCGAGGTGCCGCAGCGCAGGGGCGATCCTATCGTCGTCGACACCGATGAGCACCCGCGCCCCGGAACCACCGTCGAGAAGCTTGCGAAGCTCAAGGGCGTTAACGGACCCGGCCTCAGCGTGACCGCGGGCAACGCCTCGGGCGTCAACGACGGCGCCGCCGCGGTGATCGTCGCCTCGGAAGCGCAGGCGCGGGCCCAGGGACTGACGCCCAGGGCGCGGGTCGTCGCGATGGCGGCCGCGGGCGTCGAGCCGCGCGTCATGGGCGTCGGGCCGGCGCCGGCGGCGCGCAAGGTCCTCGCCCGGGCCGGCCTTTCGCTCGACCAGATGGACGTGATCGAGCTCAACGAGGCGTTCGCGGCGCAGGCCCTCGCGGTCCTGCGCGACCTGGGCCTGCCCGACGACGCGGCGCACGTGAACCCGAACGGCGGCGCCATCGCCTTGGGCCATCCGCTCGGCATGAGCGGCGCGCGACTGATCATCACGGCGATGTACCAGTTGCACCGCACGGGCGGGCGTTATGCGCTATGCTTCATGTGCATCGGTGTCGGCCAGGGCATCGCCACCATCATCGAACGCGTCTGACGCGAGGAGGACGGACAGCCATGTACGCACAAATGGTCAAAGGCGACGGCACGGGCGTCAAGACGTCCGAGGAGATGTCGCCGGAAGAGCGCGCGTTCCAGGCGCGCATCGACGCAGACGAGAAGATCGAGCCCAAGGAGTGGATGCCCGAGGGCTATCGCAAGACGCTGGTCCGCCAGATCGGCCAGCACGCGCATTCCGAAATCGTGGGACAGCTGCCCGAGGGGAACTGGATCACCCGCGCGCCGACGCTCGAGCGCAAGGCGATCCTGCTTGCCAAGGTGCAGGACGAGGCGGGACACGGCCTCTACCTCTACTGCGCCGCCGAGACGCTGGGCGTCAGCCGCGACGAGCTGACCGAGAAGCTGCTGGACGGCCGGATGAAGTACTCGTCCATCTTCAACTATCCGACGCTGTCCTGGGCGGACATGGGCGCCGTCGGTTGGCTGGTCGACGGGGCCGCGATCCTCAACCAGGTGCCGCTGCAGCGCACGTCCTACGGTCCCTACGCGCGGGCCATGGTGCGCGTGTGCAAGGAGGAGTCCTTCCACCAGCGCCAGGGCTACGCCGTCATGATGAAGATGGCGAACGGCACGCCCGAGCAGAAGCGCATGGCGCAGGACGCCCTGGACCGCCTCTGGTATCCCTC
>CAYMRW010000319.1:0-260 GCA_964392825.1 uncultured Rhodobacterales bacterium | reverse complement strand
ACGAACGACGAGCTACGACAGAAGTTCGTCGACCAGACCGTGCCGCAGGCCGAATACCTCGGCCTGACGATCCCCGACGAGACGCTGGCCTGGAACGAGGAGAAAGGCGGCTACGATTTCGCCGAGCCCGACTGGGACGAGTTCTTCGAGGTGATCAAGGGGAACGGCCCCTGCAACTCGGAGCGGCTGGCGGCGCGCAACAGGGCGTGGTCGGACGGCGCCTGGGTGCGCGAGGGGATGCGGGCGCACGCGCTCAAGCG
>CAYMRW010000318.1:0-3432 GCA_964392825.1 uncultured Rhodobacterales bacterium | reverse complement strand
GGCAACTGCCCGGATTTTGGAGTGCTTCGCGAACGCCTACACTGCTACTTCGGGGGTCACGTCCGTCAACGTGGTGGAATTTGCAGGATAGCTCGAGGACACGATCAGGCGGCTTCCATCGATATGCTGAGAATGGGGTCGACCTCGGCGGTGTCGATCTTCGAGAAGGCCTCGACCTGCATGTAGCGCTGCTGTGTCGCCCACTCGTCATTCTGTTCGAAGAGGACGGCGCCGATAAGGCGGGCGATCGAGGCTTCGTTGGGGAAGATGCCGACGACGTCTGCCCTGCGTTTCACCTCCTTGTGCAAACGCTCGATCGGATTGGTGCTGTGCAACTTGGTGCGGTGCTGCGCGGGGAAGGCCATGTAGGCCAGGACGTCGTGCTCGCTGTCGTCCATGAGCGCCGCGCGCTTCGGCCAGCGGCCGCGGACCTGATCCGCCACATGGCGCCAGGTGGCGCCGGCCTGCTCCCGGTCGGGCTGGCTGAAGGCCTGGCGGATCGCGGCGGCGACGACCGTGTGCTGGCCACGCGGGACGTGCGCCAGCGCATTCCTGATCCAGTGCACGCGACACCTCTGCCAGCTCGCCTCGAACACGCGCCCGGTGGCGGCCTTCAGGCCGGTGTGGGCGTCGCTGATCACCAGCTTCACGCCGTCGAGGCCCCGCGCCTTGAGGCTGCGCAGGAACTCTGTCCAGAAGGTCTCCGCCTCGGACGGGCCGGTCCCGAGCCCAATGATCTCACGTCGCCCGTCCATGTTCACTGCCACGGCTATTGTCGCGGCGATCGAGACGATCCTGCCGCCCTGGCGCACCTTCAGTACGTCGCATCCAGCCAGACATATGGCCAGTCGCCGGTGAGCGGGCGGTTCAGGAACTCGCCGACCCGTTCGTCGATATCCTGGCAGAGCTTCGACACCGTGCTCTTCGAGATGCCGCTGAGCCCCATCGCCTGCACGAGCTCGTCGACCCGGCGCGTCGAGACGCCGCCGATCCAGGCCTCCTGGAGCGAGCCATTGGAACGCCATTGGTTCGAGAGACAATGGCGAGCGCGACAAGCGCCTTCTCGGAGCTCCGGCGGGGCTCGAGGAATCCCGGGAAGTACGATCCCTGCCGCAGCTTCGGCACGCGCAGGTTCAGCGTCCCCAGCCGGGTGTCGAGCGCCCGGTCGCGGTAGCCGTTGCGCCAGGTCGTGCGGCCTTCGGCGCACTCATGACGCCCGGCGCCAACGACACCCTCCACGTCAGTCTCCATGAGCAGTTGCAGGACCGCCTCGGCGACGGCGCGGAAGAAATCGCCCTCATCGTGCTTCTCAAGCAGCTCGGCGAGCGACATGCTGGTCTTGGTCATCGGCGGTCCCTTCGGTGACGGGTTGAAGTCGGCAAACTCCACCCTGACCGTACACCTCGATGGCCACCCCGCTTACACTGCCGGCGAAAGCGGAAATTCCACCACCACCGCGGACACTACCTACTTCGGGGCGTCGGTTGATCCGCTGTTGCCCTCTGCTGTCACGGCGGCTCAATTGCTGCCCAACGTCTTGCTTAGCGAAATCGAACTCGACGAACTGCGGGACCTCCTGCCGCGATGGCCCGGCGATGACGGCTTCAATGGCGCGTGGCAACCTTCATAGCGGTCTGGGCACGACCCGCCGTCCGACGCGTGCGCGGGGGACATTTAGGGGGATAGAACCCAAGTGGCCCGGGACTTCCTCAACGTTCTTAGGCTGTTAAGGGAAGTGCTTGGCAGCCCGTAGGGGAATCGAACCCCTCTTTCCAGGTTGAAAACCTGGCGTCCTAACCGATAGACGAACGGGCCGCGGCGCCGACGCAGTGCCTAGTCAAACGGGCCTGGGAGGGCAAGGGGGTTATTGCCCGCAATCGTGGGCGAACGCGGCGTCGGACAGGCGCATCTGCACGCTCTCGCGCCCGTTCCAGTGCCGGACCTCGATGTGGCCCGCGACATGGAGCGGGCGACCGCCATGCGCCTCGATTGCGGCGAGCCCGGTCTCGGCGGCGCGGAAGGCGATGGCCTCGACGCGACCGCCGTCGGCGTCGCCGAGCGTGATCGAAAGATGCCCGTCGCCGACGCGGTTCACCCGTCGTACGGCGAGATCCGAGAAGGCGAAGCGGGGTGCCGAAGCGCCCGCGCCGAACGGTCCGACAGCGGCAATCTGGCGGGCAAGATCCACCGTCGCCGCCCGCGGCATGACCAGGCCGTCGAGCCGGAGCGATGCCGCGGCGGGGGAGGGGGCCTGGCGCGACAGGAGGGCCTCGAGGCGCTGCATCGCCGCCGGCACGCCGTCGCGCGGCAGGCTGAGGCCCGCCGCCATCCGGTGGCCGCCGCCGCGCGTCAGCAGTCCCTCCTGCGCCAGCCGCTGCACCGCCGCCCCGACATCGACTCCCTCGATCGAGCGCGCCGACCCGGTAGCGCGGTCCCCATCGAGCCCGATCACAACCGCCGGCCGGCCCGTCGCCTCCTTGAGGCGTGCGGCGACGATGCCGACGACGCCCGGATGCCAACCGTCGCCGGCAGCCCAGACCAGGGCGCCGTCGCCGCGGCTCTCGGCCTGGCGCATGGCCGCCTCGCGCACGGCCGCCTCGATCTGCCGTCGCTCGCCGTTGAGCGCTTCGAGCCGGTCGGCCAGCGCCGCCGCCTCGTCGCGGTCGGTCGTGGAGAGCAGCCGCGCCGCGAGCGAAGCATTTCCGATCCGGCCGCCGGCGTTGATGCGCGGGCCGAGGACGAAGCCCAGGTGGTAGGTGTCGGGCGGACGGTCGAGGCCCGCCCGGTCGGACAGCGCGACGAGGCCGGGCCGGCGCCGCTGCCGCATGACCTCGAGACCGCGGGCCACGAAGGCGCGGTTGACGCCGACGAGGGGGGCCACGTCGGCGACCGTCGCCAGCGCCACGAGGTCGAGATGCGCCATGAGGTCGGGCAGGTCGCGGGTGCCGCGCAGCTGCCGGTTGGCCTCGACGAGGACCAGGAACACGACCGCGGCGGCGCAGAGGTGGCCGAGCGCCCGGTCCTCGTCGTCGCGGTTCGGGTTGACGACCGCCAGCGCCGCCGGAAGCGTGTCGGCGCCGAGATGATGATCGAGCACGACGACGTCGGCCGCGCCCGCCGCCGCGAGCGCGTCGTGCGCCAGCGTCCCGCAATCGACGCAGACGATCAGGTCGTGCCCGGCGGCGAGCCCGGTCATCGCGGCGACGTTCGGGCCGTAGCCCTCGGCGATGCGGTCGGGCACGTAGACGGTCGCGGGCCGCCCCATGTCGCGCAGCCAGGCAACGAGGATCGCCGCCGATGCCGCGCCGTCGACGTCGTAGTCGGCGAAGACGGCGATCCGCTCCCCCCGCCCGACCGCCTGGGCCAGCCGCGCCGCCGCGGCCTCGGCGTCGCGCAGGCGCCGCGGATCGGGCAGGAGATCGCGCAGCTTCG
>CAYMRW010000317.1:0-3440 GCA_964392825.1 uncultured Rhodobacterales bacterium | reverse complement strand
CCGACAGCCGGTACAACCGCCGCATCACCGCCGAGACGCCGATGCGCATCTCGGGCCCGGCCGCGGGGCACGGCAAGATGCAGACCTCGGCCGACCCGTCGGGAACCGAGGTGCTGGGGACCATCAACAATTGCGCCGGCGGCATCACCCCCTGGGGCACCTGGCTGATGGCGGAGGAGAACTTCCACGGCTACTTCTGGTCCGACAGCCAGGAGCCGCCGTCGACCGAGACCTCGGACGACCCCGCGACGATTCTGAACGCCCGCTATGGCGTGCCCGGCAAGTGGTACGCCTGGGGCAAGTTCCACGACCGCTTCAACATCGACGCCGAGCCGAACGAGCCCAACCGCTTCGGCTGGATGGTCGAGGTGGATCCGTCCGATCCCGCCTCGACCCCGATCAAGCGCACCGCGCTCGGCCGCACCAAGCACGAGGGCGCGATGCCGGCGGTCAACGGCGACGGCCGCATCGCCGTGTTCATGGGCGACGACGAGCGGTTCGACTACGTCTACCGCTTCGTGACGGCGGACGCCTACGATCCCGAGAACCCCGACCCGGATCTGCTCGACAACGGCGTCCTGTCGGTCGCGCGCTTCAACGACGACGGCACCATGGACTGGGTGCCTCTGGTCCACGGCGAGGGGCCGCTGACCGCGGAGAACGGGTTCGAGGACCAGGGCGACGTTCTGATCCAGACGCGCCGCGCCGCCGACTTCGTCGAGGCGACGCCGATGGACCGTCCCGAGGACGTGGAGCCCGACGAGAACGGGCGGATCTACGTGATGCTGACCAACAACACACGGCGCAAGCCCGGCGACGAGAACGCGGCCAACCCGCGCGCCGAGAACGCCTTCGGCCACATCATCGAGATCGTCGCGCCCGAGGGCGACTACGCGGCCGACAGCATGACGTGGGAGATCCTCGTCAAGTGCGGCGATCCTAGCGTGGCTGAGGTCGGCGCGACCTTCTCGCCCGCGACGTCGGAGAACGGCTGGTTCGGGATGCCCGACAACTGCGCCGTCGATGCCGCAGGCCGGCTCTGGATCGCGACCGACGGCAACTCGATGGAGGAAACGGGGCGCGCCGACGGCCTCTGGGCGCTCGAGACCGAGGGCGAGGGGCGCGGCACGTCCAAGCACTTCTACCGCGTGCCGGTCGGCGCCGAGCTCTGCGGGCCGTGGTTCGCGAACGCGGACGAGGTCCTGTTCCTGGCCGTGCAGCACCCGGGCGACGGCTCGACCTTCGAGGAGCCGTCGACGCGCTGGCCTGACTTCGCCGAGGGGATGCCGCCGCGCCCCGCGGTGGTCGTGGTGACCAAGCAGGGCGGCGGGCCCATCGCCTGACGCCTCTGGGCGGGGGCCGCGACGGCCCCCGCCCAGCCGCCGCACGGGGGTCTCATCGGTCGGTCTTCACCCCGTAGAACTGCGCGAACATCTTCTGCATCTGCTCGAGCGCCTGCGTCGACGCGGGCAGCCACATGCGCATCGCCTCCTCCGGACCGATGGAGGTCATCGCGGCGCGCATCTTCTCGGTCATCTCGCGCATCAGCTCGTCCTGCATCGGCTTGACGTCGGGCAGACCCATGAAGACCCGCGCCTCCTCCGGGGTGCAGTCGATCTCGATGTTGATCTTCATGCGCGATCCCTCCTTCGCCCCGAAGCATGATCGGCGGACCCTGCGCGCGCAAGCGCGGCGAGGCCGGACGCGCGGGGGGATGGACCCGAACCATCGCCCGCGGCGTTCGGGTCTGGATGTTCGCGAGCCTCTCCCTCCCCGTCCTCCTCCTCGTCTTTGCCGTCGGCGCCGCGGTGATCCTCCTCGCCGGGCTTCGCATGACCCGGCTCGCCGACCAGATCGCCGACCGCACCGGCTTGGGCGAGGCCGTCGTCGGCGGCGCGCTCCTCGGCGGCGCGACGTCGCTCTCGGGTATCACGGTCTCGGTCACCGCCGCGGCCGCGGGCGATCCGTCGCTCGCCTTTTCGAACGCGGTGGGCGGCATCGCGGCGCAGACGGCCTTCCTGGCCATCGGGGATCTGGCCTACCGCAAGGTCAATCTCGAGCATGCCGCGGCGGAGCCCGCGAACCTGTTCCAGGCGACGCTTCTCGCGATGATGATGTCGGTCGCCGCGTTGGCCGTCTTCGGCCCCGACCTGTCGCTCTTCGGCATCCACCCCGCCTCGGTCTTCCTGGCCGTTGGTTACGGCATCGGCCTCATCACCACCGCGCGTGTCAAGGAACGTCCGATGTGGCGCGCCGTCGAGACGCGGGAGACGCGCGCCGACGAGCCCGAGAGCGAGGAGGAGCGGGACGCGAGCCCGCTGGCGCCGCTCGCCGTGTTCGTCGCCCTCATGCTCTGCCTCGCGCTCGCCGGCTGGGCGCTGGCGCAGGTGGCGGGCGAACTGATCCCGCGGCTCGGGCTCAAGGCGAGCCTCGTCGGCGCCCTGATGACCGCGGTCGCCACGTCGCTGCCGGAACTCGTGACGACGCTCGCCGCGATCCGCCGCGGCGCCCTGCAGCTCGCGGTCGGCGGCGTCATCGGCGGCAACGTCTTCGACACGCTGTTCATCACCTTCGCCGACGTCGCCTATCGCGACGGCTCGCTCTATCACGCGATCGGGCCCGACGACACCTTCTGGCTGATCGTCGGCATCCTGATGAGCACCGTCCTTCTCGGCGGGATGATCGTCCGGCAGTCGCGCGGCCCCGCCGGCATCGGCTGGGAGAGCGCGCTGATGCTGGCGGTCTATGCCTGGGCGATCGCGGCGCAGACCATGCTCTGACCTTGTGCCGCCCGGCGCCCGTCCCTTATCTGGCGCCGGAACGGAGGCCGCATGAGCGAATTTCCAGGCTGGCACGGCACCACCATCGTCGCGGTGCGCAAGGGCGGCACGGTCGTCGTCGCCGGCGACGGGCAGGTGAGCCTCGGGCAGACCGTCATCAAGGGCACCGCCCGCAAGGTGCGCCGGCTGTCGCCCGGCGGCGCCGAGATCGTGGCCGGGTTCGCCGGTTCGACCGCAGACGCCTTCGCGCTGCTCGAACGGCTCGAGGCCAAGCTCGAGGCGACGCCGGGCCAACTCCAGCGCGCCTGCGTCGAGCTCGCCAAGGACTGGCGCACCGACAAGTACCTGCAGAAGCTCGAGGCGATGCTGATCGTCTCGGACGGCGCGGAGCTCTACGTGGTGACGGGTGCGGGCGACGTGCTCGAGCCCGAGCACGACGTCGCCGCCATAGGCTCGGGCGGCAACTACGCGCTCGCCGCGGCGCGGGCGCTGATGGGCACCGACCTCTCCGCCGAGGAGATCGCGCGGCGCGCCATGGCGATCGCCGCCGACATCTGCGTTTACACCAACGCCTCGCTCACGGTGGAGACCATCTCCCCCTGACGCCCGGTCGGCCAGTGGCACGAGAAAGGGGGCCTCCGAGGCCCCCTTTCATGCTTC
>CAYMRW010000316.1:0-3463 GCA_964392825.1 uncultured Rhodobacterales bacterium | reverse complement strand
GCCAACCGCCCGGCGTCAAGGATGCCTTCCTCGAGGTCGAACTCCCAGCTTCGGTTCTGCTGCGCCTGAAGCCGCCGCTGCAGCTTGTTCGCGAGACGCGACACGGCCCCCTTGAGCGGGTCGAGCTGCTGGTCGAGATAGGCGCGCAGGCGTTCGAGCTCGACCGGCTCGGCGAGGTCCGCCGCGCTCACCTCCTCGTCGAACTCGGTTGTGAAGACCTCGTAGGTCGGATCGGCCTCGCTGACGGGGGCGGGCGGCGGCGGCTCGAGCGCCGCCTCCCCGTCGGGCATGTCCACCTCCTCGCCCATCTCGGCGTCGGCGAGGTCGTCCATGCTGATCTCGGCTTCGGCGGCGTCGGGCGTCTGCTCCTGCGAGCTGTCGGGGGCTGCCTCGGCATCGTCGCTCGACTGGTCCTCCTCGCCCTGGCTCTGGCTGTCGTCGTCGTCGCTGTCGTCGGCCGCGTCCTCGTCGTCGCCGGCGTCAGGATCGTCGCCCAGCTGGTCGCCATAGCCCAGTTCCTCGATGATGCGCCGCGCGAGCCGGGCGAAGCTGGCCTGGTCGGAAAGGCTGGCGTCGATGTCGCAAAGGGCGCCTGACGCATGGCTCTCGATGAAGCCGCGCCAGAGGTTCATCACGTTCTGCGCGCCCGCGGGCATCGGCCGCCCGGTCGCGAGGTGGCGCACGAGGTAGCCCGCGGCGACCGCGAGCGGCGCGTCGGCGGCGTCGTCGATCTGGGCATAGCCGCGGCGCGACGCCTCGACGGCGATCTTGGCGTCGATGTTGCCGGCGGTGCCGGGCATCGTCCGCGCCCCCATCGCCTCGCAGCGCGCCGTCTCCATCGCCTCGTAGAGGTCGCGCGCCATCTCGCCCGCCGGCGCATAACGGGCATGGGTGCCGGTGTCGTGATAGCGGTGGCGCAACGCGAAGGCGTCGGCGGTGCCGCGGGCCAGAAGGACCTCGTCGGGCGTCATCCGGCGCGTCACCTGAGGCAGTCGCACCTGATCGCCCGACATGCCCGGCGGATCGACCGAATAGGTGACTGACAGATCGCGGTCGTCTGCGAGCACGCGGGTCGCCTCGGCAAGCGCCTTCTTGAAGGGTTCTGACGGATTGTCGTGGCTGGCCATGGCTGCGCGATCGGTTCCGGAGCGACATCCCTTGTCCCATATCGGCCGGGCGACGTCGACCGTCGTGGACGCCTCACATCTCTGTGATGTCGCGCGGGGAAACGGTACCGCCCGGACGGGTCGTTGCGGCCGCAGAAGAACCCACGGGAGGACCGGATGATGTACCGAGCGAAGACCCTGGCGGCCGTTTCCCTGGCCGCGGTTCTCGCGGGCGGCACCGCCATCGCGCAGGCCACGACGGAGGGCGGGGGCGAAATGCCCGCCACGGACCCGACGACAGGCACCGAGACCGCGCAGGACACCGTGACGGGCGAGCAGAGCACCGGCGGCTCCATGACCGGCACCGAGACGGGCGCGGAGACGGCCGAGGAGGGCGGCGCCACGGGAGAGATGCCCGAGGCGGCGACCCCCGAGGGCACCGGCCTGTCCGACCTCGCCGACGTCGAGACGCCCGAGGGGAGCGTAGGTGCGCGGCAGGGCGACCAGCAGGGACGCACCGTGATGCTCGACATCGAAGGCTTCACCGAGACGATCTACGAGCGGGGTTTCCGGCAGGGCTACATCCGCGGCATCGCCGACGCCCGCGACCGGTTCGCGATGGAGATGCAGCGCATCCACGACTCCGAGCGGATGATGGACCGCATGCAGGGCGGCGACGGCGCCCAGATGCCGATGCGCCCCCAGGGCCGGATGGGCGACGAAACCATGCCGCAGCCCCAGGGACCTGCGCCGCAGGCCCGGCAGGGCATGCAGGACCGGGAAGGCCGGCCCGACCGTCAGGAGGGCAGACGCGACCGCGGAACGATCATCGTGCTGCCACCCGGGATGAGCCCGGAGGCCTTCGTCGACCAGTTGATGCGGTCGAACGAGGACGCCATGTCCGACGGCTGAGCCGCGCGCACGACGAGCCGCGACCGAGGCGGGCCCGCCATGGCCCGCCTCTTGCGTCCGAGGAACGCTGGGCGACCGGTCGATCTTCGCGATAGAGATGCGGCATGATTCGTGCCTTTCTCTCGGTCATCGCCGCGGCCATCGCGACGGTGGCGCTGATCTATCTCAGCCGCGATCTGGCGCCGCCCGACAGGGTCGTGTTCGCCGCGGGCGCCGCGGGTGGGGGATACAGCCAGCTGGCAGATCGTTACCGGGCCATCCTCGCCCGCGACGGGATCGAGATGACGGTGCTCGGGACCGAGGGTTCGGTCGAGAACGCGGACCTGCTGCAGCGCGGGGCGGCCGATGCAGGTCTCCTGCAGGGTGGCATCCCGGTCGAGGGGGACCTCGAGACGCTCGGCGCCATCTTCCTCGAGCCCGTCTTCGTCTTTCTCCGGGCCGACATTCCGGTGCCGCGCAACCCCGCGGGGTGGGACGGACTGGCCGTTGCGGCGGGAACCGAGGGCTCGGGTACCCGCGCCGCGGTCCGGTCCTTTCTCGCCGCGGTCGGCAGCGACGCGCCGGACCTGCGGCTCGTCGCGCTCGGCGGAGCTGCGGCGGCGGAGGCGGTCATCGCGGGCGAAGTCGACGCGGCGGTGTTCGTGGCGCCGATCGACGCGCCGTATCTCGACCCCCTCTTCGACGCGCCCGAGGTCGAACTGGCCGAGCTCGACCACCTCGTCACGCTGTCCCGCCGGCTGCCCGATTCCCATGTCGTCACGTTGCCCAGCGGAGCGTTCTCGCTCGAACCCCCGAACCCGGAGAGGTCGATCCGCATGCTGACGCTCGCGGCGAACCTCGTCGCCCGGCGCGACCTGCATCCGGCGTTGGTCGACCGGCTGGTCGCGGCGGCGGTCGAGATCCACGGCGATCAGGACATCCTGAGCCGGCAGGGCGAATTCCCGACGATGACCCTCGCCACACTGCCGCAGGACCCCTACGCACGCGGCCTGATCGAGGACGGGGCGAGCCCGCTCTCGCGGTTCCTGCCCTACTGGGTGGTGGCGCAGATCAGCCGCTTCGCCATCCTGCTCCTGCCGATCCTGTTCATCCTGGTGCCGCTTCTCCGCGCGCTGCCCGCCGTCTACGTCTGGCGTCAGCGACGGCGCGTCTTTCGCCACTACGCCGCCATCCGCGCCATCGATCAACAGGTCGGTCAGGTGTCGGATGCCGAGGATCTCGACGCGCTGGCCGAGCGACTGGACCGCATCGAAGGGGACATCGCCGGCCTCAATCTGCCTTTGCCCTACCGCGAGTACGCCTACACGGCGCGGCTGCACATCGACCTGATCCGCAAACGCATCATCGAACGGCGGCGCGCGGCCGGGATCGCCGCCGGAGCCTAGCGGAGCGCCGCCGACACGGCGCTCTCGGGCAGTTCCTCGTCGAAGCAGCGCTGGTAGAAC
>CAYMRW010000315.1:0-3495 GCA_964392825.1 uncultured Rhodobacterales bacterium | reverse complement strand
TCTCGTAGGGGTGGTGCAGCAGCATGTCCTTCTGCCGGATCGCGGCGAACATGTCGCCCTCGTGGTCCTGCACCCGCTCGGGGATCCGCGGCGTGAAGGCCGGCCAGAGTAGGTCGGGGCGGTCGGGTAGCACCAGCTCGGACAGGGCGGCGATGCCTATCAGACCGTCGATCTCGACCACCTCGTGCTCGTCGACCGGGAGCTCCGTCATGATGAGTTTGCGCAGGGCCGCCGGCGCCCCGGCCGACAGCTTCATGCGCACCACCTCGCCGCGCCGCCGGCGCTTCAGCGCCACCTCGAACTCGCGGACCAGGTCCTCCGCCTCCTCCTCGAGCTCCAGATCGCTGTCGCGCAGCACGCGGAAGGCGCAGTTGCCGCGCTCGGCATAGCCCGGGAAGAGGACGTCGAGCTTGAGGAGCAGCAGCTCCTCCAGCGGCAGGAACCGGTGTCCCTCTCCCGGCAGCCGGACGAAGCGCGCGATCTGGTTCGGGATCGGCAGGAGCGCGTGCAGCTTGCGCCGGTCGGACCGCCGCTCGAGCTGCAGGCCGAGGCAGAAGCCGGTGTTGGGTATGAACGGGAACGGGTGTGCCGGGTCGATCGCCAGCGGCGACAGGACCGGGAACACCTGCTCGAGGAACACCGTGTCGAGATGCCGGACGTCGTCCCTGGTCAGCGCGTCGCGCGCCAGGATGTGGATGCCGGTCTTGGCCATCTCGCGCTGCAGGTTCCGCCAGACCCGCTGCTGCCGCCCCATCAGGCGCCGCGCATCCTCGTCGATCAGGACCAGCTGCTCGGCCGGCGGCCGCCCGTCGGCCGCGGGCGTCGCGTTCCCGGCATGCGCCAGCTCGCGCAGACCCGCCACGCGGACGGTGTAGAACTCGTCGAGATTGGTGGCCGAGATCGACAGGAAGCGCAGCCGCTCGAGCAGCGGCACGCGCGCGTTATCCGCCTCCTCCAGCACCCGCCAGTTGAAGGCGAGCCAGCTCATCTCACGATTGAAGTAGCGGGCCGGGCCGTCCACCCCGCCGTCCACGTCGGCGGCCGCGGGAAGGGGCGCGCGCAGGAAGTCCGTCTCGGCGACAGGCTCGGCGGGCGCTTCCGCCTTAACCGCTTGCGTGACGCTCATGGGGCCCCCGGCGGATCGGAACGCGCAATCATGGCGGGTCGCCCCCCGCCTTGTCCAGAAGGGCCGCGGCCATGTCGCGTGTCACCGGTCCCTTGGCGGCGAAGGCGGCGGCATCGAGGGCCGCGACGATGTCGCGCGCCGCGGCGAGCGACCGTTCCATCCGCGCCACCATCCAGCCGATCAGCGCCGGCGAGACCGCGAGCTGCCGGTCGGCGAAGAGCTTGACCAGCACCGCCGCAAGCAGCGCCTCGTCGGGGGGGTCGAGGCGGACGTGATCCGTGGCCGTCACGCGGCTCTCGAGGTCGGGCAGTGCGACCCCCCAGCGCCCCGGCTCGGCCCGCGCGGTCATCAGGAGCGCCCGGCCCGCGTCGCGCAGCGCGTTGTGCAGATGCAGGAGCGCCCGTTCGCCCTCGGGACGCGCGGCCAGCACTTCGGCACCGTCGACGGCGACGTTCCGGCGGGCGAGGTCGGGCACCGCCGCGGCTGACAGCTCGGCCCCGCGTGCCACCGTCGCGTCTGCCGCCTGGGCCCAGATGTGGGCGAGGTGCGTCTTTCCGCTGGCGGGCGGCCCCGACAGGATCAGCTTGCCGCTCGGCCAGCTGCCCCAGGCCTCTAGTCGAAGCAGCGCCGCGCGGTTGCACGCGGCGGGCAGGAAGGCGTCCCGCGCGTAGGACGGAGCGGCGGCGAGATCGAGCGGCAGCTGCCGCGCCTCAGCCCGCCCGGCCATCGTCAAGTCCGCGGTAGAGCTTGGAAGCGCGGTAGCGCTGCGCGATGAAGCGCGTCAGCACGCCGATCACCGCCGCCACCGGCACCGCCACCAGAAGCCCGACGAAGCCGAAGAGCGCGCCGAACGCCGACAGCGCGAAGATCAGCCAGACCGGATGCAGCCCGACGCTGTCGCCGACGAGCTTGGGCGTCAGGATGTTGCCCTCGACGAACTGGCCGGACTGGAAGATCGCCCAGACGACGACCAGCATCCACCAGTCGCCCCAGAACTGGAACAGCGCGACGCCGAGTGCCAGCACGCCGCCGACGATGGCCCCGATGTAGGGGATGAAGGTGAGGACCCCGGCCGTAAAGCCGATGACCACGCCGAAAGGCAGCCCAACCGCCATCATCGCCGCGGCGTAGTACGTGCCGAGAATGAGGCAGACGAGCCCCTGTCCGCGAATGAACCCCGAGAGCGTCGTGTCGATCTGGCCGGCGAGGAGGCGGATCGTGGGCGCGTGTTCGCGCGGCAGGAGGCTGTCGATCTCGGCGACCAGCCGGTCCCAGTCCATCAGCAGGTAGAACGAGACGACCGGCACGATGACGAAGAGCGCCACGATGTTGACGAGGCTTCCCACCGACGTCACGGCGGCCTGCACGAACTGGCCGCCGCGGGCACGGATGCCCTCGCCGATGTCGTCGAGCGACCGGCGCAGGACCGATCCCTCCTCGATGGCCCACGGGAATCGCTCGGTGACGAAGATCTCGAGGTTGTCGAACATCTGAGGCGCCGTCTCGACGAGCGCCGTGGCCTGCCGCGCCAGCGTCGGCACCAGCAGCACCAGCAGGAGGATGAAGGACACGACCGCGAAGAGGGTGATGAGGACCGTGGCCCAGAGCCGCGAGAGGCCGTGCCTCTCGAGCCAGTCGGCGACCGGGTCGAGCAGGTAGGCGATCGCCCCGCCGAGCAGGAACGGCACCAGCACGTCGCCGAGGAACCACAGGAGGAACACGAAGACCGCGGCGGCGATCCCCCAGTACTTGAGCTGGTCGCGCACGGGCAGGGCCATGGCCCGCGTGATCGCCTGTCGCCGCCCGTGGCGCAAGAGGCGTTGCCGCCCCTGCGACGATGCCCTAAGGCGGCACCGCCCAGCCGCCGCCACGGGAATCCGCATGCGCCTCAGCCGATACTTCATGCCGGTCCTCAAGGAGACGCCGTCCGAGGCGCAGATCGTCAGTCACCGCCTGATGCTGCGGGCCGGGATGATCAAGCAGGCGGCGGCCGGGATCTACTCCTGGCTGCCGCTCGGGCTTCGGGTACTGCGCCGGGTCGAGGCGATCGTCCACGAGGAGCAGCAGCGCGCCGGCCACATCCCGGTGCTGATGCCGACCCTGCAGCCGGCCGACCTCTGGCAGGAGAGCGGGCGCTACGACGCCTACGGCCCCGAGATGCTGCGCGTCCGCGACCGCCACGACCGCGACCTCCTCTACGGGCCGACGAACGAGGAGATGATCACCGACATCTTCCGCAGCCACGTCGCGAGCTACCGCGACCTGCCGCTCACGCTCTACCACATCCAGTGGAAGTTCCGCGACGAGGTCCGCCCGCGCTTCGGCGTAATGCGCGGCCGCGAGTTCCTGATGAAGGACGGCTACAACTT
>CAYMRW010000314.1:0-3498 GCA_964392825.1 uncultured Rhodobacterales bacterium | reverse complement strand
GTGGACGCGCGCCGACGCCGAGGCCATCGCGCCGGTGATCGCGGTGCCGACGACGGCCGGCACCGGGTCGGAGGTCGGCCGCGCCGCGGTCATCACCAACAGCGCCACGCACGAGAAGAAGATCATTTTCCACCCCCGCATGCTGCCCGTCTGCGTCGTCGCCGACCCCGAGCTGACGGTCGGAATGCCCCGCGCCATCACCGCCGGGACCGGGATGGACGCCTTCGCCCACTGCCTCGAGGCCTACTGCGCGCCGCACTTCCACCCGATGAGCCACGGCATCGCGCTCGAGGGCATGCGCCTCGTCCTCGAGAACCTGCCGCGCGCCGTCGCCGACGGCACCGACCTCGAGGCGCGGGCGCGAATGATGGCGGCGGCGGCGATGGGGGCGGTGGCGTTCCAGAAGGGCCTCGGCGCGATCCACGCGCTGAGCCACCCGCTGGGCGCCGTCTACGGGCTGCACCATGGCACGCTCAACGCGGTCGTGATGCCGGCCGTGCTGCGCTTCAACCGTCCCGCGATCGAGACGTCGCTGGCCCGTGCCGCCGCCTATCTCGGCCTCGCGCCGAGCTTCGACGCCTTCTACGAAGCGGCGCTGCGCCTGCGCGCGGAGGTCGGCATTCCGGAGACCCTGGCCGAGATGGGGGTCACCGCCGCCGCGCTCGAGGCGCTGGTGCCGATGGCCCTCGCCGACCCGTCCTGCGCCGGCAACCCGATCCCCCTGACCGAGGACGCTGTCCGCCGGCTCTTCCACGACTGCCTCGGAGCGCCTGCCGCGGCGGATTGACGCAACCCCGGTTTCGGCGTACGGGGACCTGCGGGCTGCGGAAATTACGCCGCGTGCCCGATTGGGAGGGCACCTTGAAACGTCTGTTCTGCGTGGCGCTGCTCGTCGGCGCCGGGCCGCTTCTCGCCGAGCCTTCGGTCGAGCGCGGCGCCTATCTCGTGCGTGGCCCCATGGGCTGCGGCAGCTGCCATACGCCGATGGGGCCCGACGGCTTCGTCGAAGGGATGGAGCTCGCCGGCCGGTTCGTCGAGGAGACGCCGGCCTTCACCGCCTCCGCGCCGAACGTCACGCCGGGCGGCGCGGTCGCCGGATGGAGCGATGCCGAACTCGCCCGCGCCATTCGCGAGGGCCTCAGGCCCGACGGCTCGCTGATCGGGCCGCCCATGCCGTATCAGGCCTATCGCCATATCTCGGACGACGACCTCGCTTCAGTCGTGATGTTCCTGCGCAGCGTGCCGGCGATCGAGAACGAGGTTCCACGGAGCGTCCATGTCGCGCCGCTGCCGCCGGCCTACGGGCCGCCGGTCGAGACGGTGGCGGCGCGCGCGCCCGGCCCCACCGCCGAATGGGGCGAGTACGTGGCGCAGGTCGCGCATTGCATGGAGTGCCACAGCCCGATGGGGCCGACGGGTCCCCTGATCGGGACCGAGACCACGGGCAGCGGCGGCGCCGCGTTCCACGGGCCGTGGGGGGTCTCGGTCGCGCCCAACATCACGCCGCACGCCGACGGCATCGCCGGCTACGACGACGACGAACTTAGGGCGATGATCGCCCGCGGGCTGCACGCTGACGGCCACGCCATGCTGCCGCCGATGCCGTATCCGTTCCTGGCGCGGATGAGCGGCGAGGATCTCGACGCGCTGATCGCCTATCTGCGCTGCCTGCCGCCGCTGCCCGACGCCGGCTGACCCCGGGGCGTCCGGCACGGGCGGTTGACAGACCCCGACCCATGCCGGACGCTCCGGTCCGTCGAGCGGAGCGGAGTGTCGATGCGGCCTGAGACGGACCCCCGATGCTGGCCTTGATGGAGGCCTACGTCAGGCGGGTCGAGGCGTTCAACTATCGCGTGGGCCGTTTCGCGATGTACCTCATCTTCGGGATGATCGCGATCCTCGGCTGGTCGTCGATCTCGAAGACCTTCTTCCTGCCGTCCTTGTGGACGCTTGAGATGGCGCAGTTCACGATGATGGCGTACTTCGTCCTCGGCGGCGCGTACTCGATCCAGATGGGCTCGAACGTGCGGATGGACCTGCTCTACGGCGACTGGTCCGACCGTCGGAAGGCCGCGTTCGACGCCTTCACGGTCCTGTTCCTGATCTTCTTCCTCGGCGTCGTGTTCTACGGTGGCTGGCTGTCGACGGCGTACTCCATCGAGTACGGCGAGCGGACGCGCACCGCCTGGCGCCCCTACATGTGGCCGATCAAGGTGGTGATGATGGCGGGCGTGTTCCTGATGCTGCTGCAGGCGCTGGCCGAACTCTGCCGCGACGTCCTGAAGCTCCGCGGGCGGCCCGATCTGCCGCGGCCCGGGCGCCACGGCGATGACGACGCCGTCCCGGGCGAGGCCCAGCGCTGATGTCCTACGAGGGCATCGCCATCCTCATGTTCTCGACGATGATGGTCATGCTGATGACCGGCCAGCGCGTCTTCGGCGCCATCGGCTTCGTGGCGACGGCGGCGGCGATCTGGCTCTACGGCACCGGCGGGTCGGACTTCGGCTTCTCGGGGCTGATGAAGGTGATGGCGTGGTACCCGCTCCTGACCCTGCCGATGTTCATCTTCATGGGCTACGTCCTCAGCGAGAGCCGCATCGCCGACGACCTCTACCGGATGTTCCACGTCTGGATGGGGGGCGTCGGCGGCGGCCTCGCCATCGGCACCATCGGGCTCATGGTGCTGATCTCGGCCATGAACGGCCTGTCCGTCGCCGGCATGGCCATCGGCGCCACCATCGCGCTGCCCGAGCTCCTCCGCCGCGGCTACGACAAGCGCATGGTGACGGGGGTGATCCAGGCGGGATCGTCGCTCGGCATCCTGGTGCCGCCCTCGGTCGTGCTCGTCCTCTACGCGATGATCGCGCGGCAGCCGGTCGGGCAGCTCTGGCTCGCGGGGGTCGTCCCCGGCCTCCTGATGGCAACTCTCTTCGTCCTCTACATCGCGCTCCGCTGCCGGGCCCAGCCGGCCCTCGGTCCGCCGCTGCCCGCGGACGAGCGCGACGTCGGGCGCACCGAGAAGCTGCGCCTCCTCGGCGCCGGCCTTCTGCCCCTCGCCATCTTCTTCGCGATGATGGTGCCGTTCGTGAACGGCTGGACCTCGCTGGTGGAAAGCTCGGCCATCGGCGCCGTGGCGGCGTTCCTCGCCGCCGTGCTGAAGGGCCGGATGACGCGCCGCGTCTTCGAGACCTCCGTGCGTCAGACGCTCGCCATCACCTGCATGTTCATGTGGATCATCTCCGCGGCGCTCAGCTTCGGCGCGGTCTTCGACGGCCTCGGCGCGGTGCGCGCCATCGAGGGGCTGTTCACCGAGACGCTGGGCCTCGGGCCCTGGGGCATCCTGATCCTGATGCAGCTCTCGTTCATCGTCATGGGCACGTTCCTCGACGACACCGCGATGCTGGTGATCGTGGCGCCCCTCTACGTGCCGCTCGTGGGCTCGATGGGCTTCGACCTGATCTGGTACGGCATCCTCTACACGATCACGACGCAGATCGC
>CAYMRW010000313.1:0-3515 GCA_964392825.1 uncultured Rhodobacterales bacterium | reverse complement strand
GGTTCTCCACGTCCGCCTCGTCGTAAAAGAAGATCCGCGCCCGCTTCGAGAAGCCGAACCACTGGTTCTCGTCGTCCTGCAGGTTGTCGGGTATCCGTTCCTCGAGGACGTCGGACTCCACGGCTTGCAGCAGTCCCGCATCCTTGGCGCGCTCGAGCCGCGACGTGTCGACGGTGAGCAGCACGTCGGCGGGCGAGTTCGCCGCCTCGGCCTCCATCCGCGCGATCAGCTCGTCGGCGTTGCCCTCGATCCGGTTGATCGTGATGCCGGTCTGCTCCTCGAAGTCGGAGTAGAGCCGCTCGTCGGTGTCGTAGTGCCGCGACGAGTAGAGGTTTAGCTCACCGCCCTCCTGCGCTCGCGCGCCGCCGCCGAGCGCCGTGGAAAGGGCCAGCGCCGATGTCGCCGCTGCTATCGTGTACCGCATTGATTGCTCCCTGAGTAAAGACCTACGACTTCACTCAACAATAGCTCCCGGCCACACGCAAGCACGGACTGAACGCCGACGATGCCCCGCGCGGCTGCTTTCCGGTGGGCTGCACATGCGGATCCGAGCGCGAACTTCTCAGGCCGGTTCGCCTTCGGACTGTCATCAAAGCGAACCGGAGCCGACAATTCGCGGCTGCGCCTGGAATGTCTGCCGGGCTACGAGGTGGCGAGCCGCGCGGGGGGCGCCGGGCATCGGTACGGTGGGTCGAGGTTTGCGCTTGGCGGCGATCGGGCGGTAGGCTTCTTTGTGCTCGGGGGGGGGGTGAAAGTGACATCGCAATCGCAGGTGAGCCTTGAGGACTACCGACCGTATGTCGGGGATGAGACCGTCGATCGGATCATCGCCAAGGCCGATGATCTGAAGGGACAGCGGGTCGCGCACATGAACTCGACGTACCACGCGGGCGGCGTGGTCGAGATCCTGCTCTCGCTCGTCGGCATGATGAATCGGCTCGGGATCGACACGGAGTGGCGCCTGCTCCGCGGAACGCCGGAGTTCTTCGAGGTGACGCGCGAGATGCACGACGCCATCCAGGGCGGCGAGATCGATCTCACGGACGACAAGAAGCGGATCTTCGAACAGACGTTTCGAGACAACGCGGTGCAGAACAACCTCGATCACGACGCCGTCTACATGCACGACCACCACACGATCGGCATGGTCGAGCACTATCGGAAGAAGGGGCCCTGGATCTGGCGATGCCATCTCGACCTGAGCCAGCCCGACCCCCGCCTCATCGACTATCTCCGGCAGTTCGGATCTCAGTACAGCGCCGCCGTCTACATCCTCGACGAGTATCACAGGGACTTCGGCATCCCCAATTGCTCGTTCCTGCCGGCGATCGATCCGACCAAGGTCAAGAGCCAGGTTCTCGGCGAGGACGTGGTGCGCGAACGGCTCGAGGCGTACGCGATCCCGATGGACCTGCCGATCGTCTCGCAGATCTCGCGGTTCGATCGCTGGAAGGATCCGCACGGCGTCGTCGACGCCTTCGAGATCGCCCAGCGCGACGTGGCGGCGACGCTGGTGCTGCTCGGCAACCGGCCGGCCGACGACCCCGAGAAGAACGAGATCTACGACGATCTGCTCGAGCGGCAGAACGACCGGGTCCTGGTGCTCGACGGCTCCGACGAGATCCTGGTCGGCGCCGTACAGCAGCACGCAGCCGTCATCCTGCAGAAGTCCCTCCGCGAGGGTTTCGGGCTGACCGTGTCGGAGGCGCTCTGGAAGGGCACGCCGGTCATCGGGGGCAGGGTCGGCGGCATTCCCAAGCAGATCGACGACGGCCTCAATGGGTTCCTCGTGGAAAGCGTGGAGGAGGCGGCGCAGCGCATCGTCGAACTCGTCGGCGATCCGGACCGTGCGGCAGAAATGGGCGCGCGAGGGCGGGAGAAGGTGCGCGAGAACTTCCTCATGAGCCGCCTTCTCGAGCAGCACCTCGACCTCCTGCGCGGCTTCGAACCGACCTTCACGCCAAGCCTCTAGGCCCCGATGCGCTCGCCGCTCACGCCGACGCGACGATCACGCCTTCGTCGGGCAGAAGCCGTCCGTCGAAAGCCCCGTCGCTCCGGTCCGGGCGGGTCGACAGCAGGACCCGACCCTCGAGTGCGACCGGCCTCGAGCAGGGCGCCAGGTTCAGCGCGACGGTCACCGCGCGCAGACCGTGTCGGCGCCGGAAGGCGAGAACCCCGTCCGCAAGCTCGACGCTCTCGTAGGCGCCGATCCTGATGGCCGGCTCGCCGCGTCTGAGCGCGAGGAGACGCCGCGTCAGGTCGAGCATCGACCCCGGTTCGCGTTCCTGCGCGTCGACGGTCGTGTCGTGGGGGATCGGCAGCCATGGTTGCCCGCTGGTGAAGCCCGATTGCGGCGCGTCCGACCATGGCATCGGGGTGCGCACCGGATCCCGGCCCAGTCCCTGCCCGGGCACGCGCTTCTCCCAGGGGTCCTGCACCAGATCGGGCGGGATGACTGAGTCCGTCAGGCCGAGCTCGTCGCCCTGATAGATCGTCGGCGTTCCGCGCAGCGTAAGCAGCAGCATCATCGCGACGCGCGCCTGCGCCGCGCCGATCCGGCTGGCGATCCGCGAGCGGTCGTGGTTGCCCAGCACCCAGGTCGGCCATGCGCCCGGCGGCAGCGCCGCCTCGTAGGCCGCGGCGAAGTCGGCGATGTGCCTCGCGTCCCAGGGCGCCGAGACGAGCTCGAAGTTGAACGGCAGGTGAAAGCCGTCGAGGGCGTCCCCGTAGTAGCCGACGACCTCGGTCAGGGTCCCGTACGCCTCGCCCAGCAGCACGCGGTCGGGGAACTCGTCGGCGACGCGGCGCATCTCCTTGGCTGCCATGTACCCGTCCGGCTGGTGCGCCGTGAAGGTCCGCAGGTGGCTACGCGCCGGTCCCTCGTGCTCGCGCCATTGCGGGTTCAGGGGATTGTCGCGCAGCTCCGCGTCCGGGGCCAGATGCTCCACGGCATCGACGCGGAACCCGTCCACACCGCGGCGGAACCAGAAACGCATCACGTCGGCCATGGCCCTGTGAACGTCCGGATTGCGCCAGTTCAGCGCCGGTTGCTCGCTCAGGTAGATGTTCAGGTAGTACTGGCCGGTCGCCTCGTCCCACGTCCAGGCGGGCCCGCCGAACTCGCTGATCCAGTTGTTCGGCAGGCCGCCGCCGGGTCCCGGGTCGGACCAGACGTACCAGTTCCGCTTCGGATCGTCGCGCGAACGGCGGCTGGCACGGAACCAGGGGTGGCGATCCGACGTGTGGCTCGGCACGAGGTCGAGGAGGATCTTCAGACCGCGCTCGTGCGCCTCGGCGACGAGACGGTCGAAATCCTCGAGCGAGCCGAAGAGCGGGTCGACGCCGCAATAATCCGCGATGTCGTAGCCGAAATCGAGCATCGGCGAGGGAAAGATGGGCGAGATCCAGATCGCGTCGATCGGCAGGGCGGCGAGGTACGGCAGCCGCTCCGAGATGCCCCGCAGGTCGCCGACGCCGTCGCCGTCGGTATCCTGGAACGACCGCGGATAGACCTG
>CAYMRW010000312.1:0-3518 GCA_964392825.1 uncultured Rhodobacterales bacterium | reverse complement strand
CGGAACACCGAGATGCCCCAGAAGGCCGGCATGACCTGCGGCACGATCCCGTAGGCGAGGATCTGAGGGCCCGCCGCGCCGGTGGCGACGACCGCCTCCACCTGACGCGGATCGGTCTCCTCGATCGCCTCGTAGAGGAGCTTGCCTACGAACCCAATCGATCTCAACGCGATCGCGACGATGCCGGCCAGAAGACCCGGCCCGATGATCGCGACGAGGAGCAGCGCCCAGATCAGCGAGTTGATCGAGCGGGAGGCGACGATGATGAAAAGCGCCGCCGGTCGCAGGATCGTGGCCGAAGGCGTGGTGTTTCGCGCCGCCAGGAAAGCCACGGGCACCGCCATCGCCACGCCCCCGAGCGTACCGATCGTGGCGATGTTGATCGTGTCCCAGAGCGGCCCGAGCAACTCGGGGAGGTAGCGCCATTCGGGCGGCCACATACGGCCCCCGATATCGGCGGCCTGCCGGGGCGCATCGGCGACGAAGGCCCAGATCGTGTTCGCCGTCATCAACTCCCAGCACCAGACGAACAGGGCCGCGAGCGCCACCCATCCCGCCCAGAGAAGGAGCCGCGCGCGGGGCGTCCTGTGCCGCCAGATCTCGCCATCTGCGTCGGGCACGCTCATTGCAGGAACTTCCGGAGGTAGCTCGACCCGTACTCGGCCACCATGACGATGCCGATGATGAGGAGGAGGATGGCGCCGGCGCTGTCGTACTCGTAGCGGTCGATGGCGGTGTTCAGCGTCGCCCCGATCCCGCCGGCGCCGACGATGCCGATGACGGCGCTTTCCCGGAAATTGATGTCGAGCCGGTAGAGCGACAGACCGATCAGGCGCGGCATGACCTGCGGTTGCACCGCGTAGTTGATGACCTGGCGCCACGAGGCGCCGGTGGCGCGTACCGCCTCGACCTGACGCGCATCGATCTCCTCGATGTCGTCGGCGAGCAGTTTGGCGAGAAAGCCGATGGTGGCGAAGGAGAGGGTCAGAAAGCCCGCGAACGGACCGAACCCGAACATCGCGACGAGAAAGATCGCGATGATGATCTCCTGAAGGGAGCGGCTCACGGCGATGACCCCGCGGCAGACGAGATAGATCGGCGCCGGAACGAGGTTGCGGGCAGCGCCGATCCCGATGGGCACCGAGATGAGCACGCCGACGACCGTGGAGGTCAGCGTCATCGTCAGGCTTTCCGTCAGCCCGCGGGCGATGTCGCCCCATCGGCTCGCGAAGTCCGGCTGCAGGAAGCCCATGACGAAGCGACCGCCGCGCTCGAGCCCGTCGGCCACGCGGCTCCAGTCGACCTCGAGCGTGCCGAGGGCGAGCGCGAGATAGATCACCACGCCGAACTGGATCGCAAGGCGCCAGACCCTCGAGCGAATGATCTGCGGCGGACGACGCCACGTCGAGGGGTAGTCGGCGCTCACCGGGCGAAGGCCTGCATGCGGCGGGCGGCCTCCGCCTCGGCATCGGCCTGCTCGTCGTCGACCTGGCGCATCGCGTTCCAGTCCTCGGCGCCGTAGATCGTCGTCAGGGCCTCCTCCGTGAGGTCGGAGGGGGGACCGTCGAACACGACCTGTCCGGCGCGCAGGCCCACGATGCGCTGCATGAACTGCTGCGCCAGCGGCACGTCGTGGATGTTGACGATGGCGGGCAGATCGCGTTCGGCGCACACCTCGGTGATCAAGCGCATGATCTGGCGCGACGTCTTCGGATCGAGACTGGCCGTCGGCTCGTCGACGAGGAGCAGTTCCGGCTCCTGCGCCAGCGCCCGGGCGATGCCGACCCGCTGGCGCTGCCCTCCCGACAGGGCGTCGGCCCGGTTGTCGGCCTTGTCCAGCAATCCCACCCGGTCGAGGAGGCGGTAGGCCGAGCGGACGTCGCGACCGGGATACCGGCGCAGGAAGCTTCGCCAGAAGGGCACGTAGCCGAGCCGCCCGGACAGCACGTTCTCCATCACCGTCAGCCGCTCGACCAGGGCGTATTCCTGGAAGATCATGCCGATCCGGCGGCGCTGTCGGCGCAGCTCGGCCTTGCCGAGCCGTGCGAGGTCGACGTCGTCCAGCATGACGCGGCCGGCGCTCGGCTCCACCAGGCGGTTGATGCAGCGGATCAGGGTCGACTTGCCCGCGCCGGACGGTCCGATCAGGCCCATGATCTGGCCCTCGGGCACGGTCAGCGTCACGTCGCGCAGCGCCGCATCGCCCGTGGCGTAGGTCTTCGACAGGCCGTCCAGATGCAGCATCGCGTCGGTCCCATGCAGAACGGGCGGCCGTGGCCGCCCGCCGGAAGGCGCCGGATCGAACGGGCGTCAGTTGCAGTCGTAGGTGACGCCGTTCGCCTCGTCGATGGTGCGGATGACCTCCCAATCGTCCTGGAAGGAGATCTCGACGAACTGGTCCTCGCCGTTGCGGCCGAACTCCTCGGCCAGCGCGCTGCCCTCCCAGTCGAAGCTGAAGAACGCCTCCCGGATGCTGTCCTGCAGCTCAGGCGTAAGGTTGTGGACCGTACCGTAGCCCGTCGTCGGGAAAGTCTGCGACTGGTATACGACCACGATCTGCTCATCGGTCACGACGTCGCGGTCGAGCATCCGGTCCTTAACCGAGTTGGCGATCGAGGCGGCGATGTAGTCCTGGTTAGCGACCCCGAGGATCGAGTTGTCGTGCGCCCCCGAGAAGGTGGTCTCGTAGTCCTCGCCCGCGGCCATGTCGAACTCGGCCTTGAGGATGGCGGAAGGCGCCTTGAAGCCCGAGTTCGAGGTCTCCGAGGTGAAGGCGAGCGTTTCGCCCTGCAGATCCGCAACCTCCTCGATCCCCGATCCGGGATAGGTGATGATCTCCATCTCGTAGCCGAACGAGCCGTCCTCCGCCGCCATCATCGCGAACGGGCGGAAGCCGGCGCAGGCCACGGCGAGCGGGTTCGACCCGGTGTTGAAGCCCGCGATATGCAGGCGGCCGGCGCGCATGGCCTCGATCTGCGCCGCGTTCGACTGAACCGGGAAGAACTGCACCTGCTTGCCGGTCGCCTCGGCCAAGTGGTCAAGGAACCCGGCCCAGACCTCGGCATAGACTGCCGGATCCTCGACCGGCGTGTAGGCAAAGATCAGCGTGTCGGGGTCGATCAGGTCCGCCTCGTCCTCGGGGATGTCCGCGAGGAGATCGCCGTCATTGTCGACGTAGCGGTCGCTCAGCGCGAAATCGGCATGTGCCGGCAGCGCCAGAGACAGAGCGGCGAAGGCGGTCAGTGAAACGAAGGCTCTCATGAGGTTCCCCAGGTCGTTAACGGGCCGTCGTCAGCTACCATCGACCGGTGACGGCCCCGTGACAACGGGGATGTCGAACCCAGGAGAACACCCGTTTCGGAACAACCCTTGTGACGTCGCGCGAACCCGTCCGCCTTCGGTCGGCACGACAGCCGCGCTCGGAACGACCGGATTCGCCACGTTGGCCGACCGCCGCAGGCCGATCCGCGCCGAGATCATGTGACGGGCGATGGCGGCGCCACCCGGGGCACTGCGGG
>CAYMRW010000311.1:0-3523 GCA_964392825.1 uncultured Rhodobacterales bacterium | reverse complement strand
GACCGTGGCTCGGGCGGCGATCTCATCGAGAGCGTCGCGCCACCATTGCAGGCGCATCTCCGCGATCAGCGGCTCCTGCGTGACCCAGGGTGCGCGCGACACCTCGACGTTGAAGGCGTAGAGCGGGAACAGGATGGGGCGCGCGTCGGGCGGCGCCGCCATCGCCGCGAGGAACCGGTCCGGATCGCCGCGCCGGACGATGTCGGCGCAGGCGGCGAGCGTCATTCGGGGCGGACCACCGACAAGACGTAGCCGAACGACCGGCGATGCTCGCGCCACATCGCGATCTCGTCGGCGGCCTCGTCCCAGACCGGACTCGCGCCATCCGCGCGCAGCTCGGCGATCCGCGTCTCGAGGGGGCCGAAGTAGCTTTCCCAGGCGTGGTCCGACAGGACCCGGTTGTCGATCTCGCGGTAGCCCGCCTCGCGGATGCGGGCAGCGAGGCCGGCGAGACCGGTCATCGGCGGATAGCGGCGCCAGAACCCGCGCGCCTCGTCCGACGGGTTCGGCACCAGCCAGCAAAGCTCGCTGAAGGCCACGGCGCCGCCGGGGGCCAGCGCCTTGCGCCAGGCGTCGAGGCCATCGACGACCCCGAGGAAATAGAGCGCGCCCGCGGACCAGATGAAGTCGTAGGGGCCGGTGATCTCGGCCATGTCGCCCTGCCGCACGTCAACGCGGTCGAGCCTGCGCGCCGCCGCCGTCTCGACGAAGTCGGCGTGCTGCTCGACGCCGGTGACGTGCCCCTCGGGCGCCGCCGCGAGCAGCGCCTCGAAGTCGGCGCCGGGGCCGCAGCCCGCGTCGCACATGCGGGCATCGGGCGGGATGTTGGCGACGTCGGTCGCCCAGGCCACGTCCGACGCCAGGCCCGGACCCTGCCGGGGCAGGCCGTTGTGCAGCGCCCAGAAGGCCTCCTCGTCGGTCATGCGCTGACCTCCGCCGGCAGTTCGCCGCAATCGCGGACGAGCTTCCAGTTGATCGCGTCGAGAAGCGCCTCGAACGAGGCGTCGACGACGTTGGGCGACACGCCGACGGTCGCCCAGCGGTGGCCGGCGGCGTCCTCGCTGTCGATGACGACGCGGGTCACGGCCTCGGTCCCGCCCTGGGTGATGCGGACCTTGAAGTCGACGAGGCGGATGTCGTCGATGTGCCGCTGATAGGGCCCGAGGTCCTTGGCGAGCGCGCGGGCGAGTGCGTTGACCGGCCCGCGATCGGTTCCGGCCGCATCCATGCTCTCGCTCACGCTCAACATCTTGCGATCGCCGATCTTCACCACCACCACAGCTTCGGAGAGACTGACCATCCGGTTGTACTTGTTCTTCCGCCGCTCGACGGTGACGCGGTAGCGCTTAACTTCGAAGAACTGCGGCAAGCGGCCGAGTTCTGCGCGGGCGACGAGCTCGAAGCTCGCCTGGGCGGTGTCGTAGGCGTAGCCTTGCTCCTCGCGTTCCTTGACGGTGGCGAGGATGCGGGCAAGCGCCGGATCGCCGGTGGCGACGTCGAGCCCCATCTCGGCCAGGCGGGCGCGCAGGTTGGACTGGCCGGCCTGGTTCGACATCGGCACGATACGCGCGTTGCCGACGGCTTGCGGGTCGACGTGCTCGTAGGTCGCGGGGTCCTTTGCGATGGCGCTGGCGTGCAGGCCAGCCTTGTGCGCGAAGGCCGAGGCGCCGACGTAGGGGGCGGCTCGGTTCGGTACGCGGTTGAGGATGTCGTCGAGCATCCGGCTGGTGCGGGTGAGGCCGCGCAGCGCCGCTTCCGACACCCCTGTCTCGAACCTGTCGGCATAGGATTTCTTGAGCAACAACGTGGGGATGAGCGAGGTCAGGCTGGCGTTGCCGCAGCGCTCTCCGAGGCCGTTGAGAGTGCCCTGGATCTGCCGTGCGCCGGCCTCGACGGCGGCGAGCGACCCCGCGACCGCCTGCTCGGTGTCGTTGTGCGTGTGGATGCCGAGGCGGTCGCCGGGGATGCCGGCCTCGATCACCGCGCAAGTGACGCGCGCGATCTCGGCGGGCAGCGTGCCGCCGTTGGTGTCGCAGAGGATTATCCAGCGGGATCCAGCGCTTAGGGCGGCGTGGAGACATTCGACGGCGTAGCCGGGGTCGGCCCGGTAGCCGTCGAAGAAGTGCTCGGCGTCGAACAGCGCCTCGCGGCTCCGGGCGGCGTGGGCGAGGCTGTCGCGGATGTTCGCCAGGTTCTCGTCCAAGGTGCAGCCGAGAGCCGTAAGCACATGGTAGGGATCGGTTTTCCCCACGAGGCAGACGGCGCGGGTGCCGGCGTTAAGGACCGCCGCGAGCACGTCGTCGTTCGCGGCCGAGCGCCCGGCGCGCTTGGTCATGCCGAACGCGGTCAGCGTCGCCGACGTCCGCGGCGGAGCGTCGAAGAAGGCACTATCGGTGGGGTTGGCGCCGGGCCACCCCCCCTCGATGTAGTCGACGCCGAGCGCGTCGAGCGCCGTGGCGATGCGGGCCTTCTCCGCCGCCGAGAACTGCACCCCCTGCGTCTGCTGCCCGTCGCGCAGGGTGGTGTCGTAGAGCCAGAGGCGCTCGCGGCTCATCGGGCTGCCTCGCTGAAATTTGCAAGTTCGTGCAAATCTCGAACCCCGGTCTTGCAAGTTCGTGCAGGAAGTCGGGCGAAATCGTACATGGTCGCCACGGGCCGTTCGGGGCGGTCCCGTAGCGTCTGAGCGAGCCCCGCCGACCGCGGTGCACCACGCCCGCGCGACGGTCCGGGGATCGCGCTTGCGCTCACCGTCGCCCTCCGGCCCGGGCGACCAGCCCGGGCCGCGCCCGACCCTCCCCCCGGGAGGGCGCGTGGCGATGCCGGGTGCCGCTCAGACGTCGTCCGGGGCCTCGGGGATAAACCGCCGACCACGAGCGATGGGCAGGCCCCCTCCCAGGGTCGGGCGCGGCCCTCTGCTCCCCGCTTGGGCCGGGGGTCATCTCAGCGCCTCGAGCTTGGCGGGGTCGAAGTCGGGGCCGAGGCGCCAGGTCGGGCCTTCCGGGGTGTCCATGATGATAACCCCTGCCCCGGCGATGCCGTCGCGGAGTGCGTCGGCGCGGTCGAAGTCGCGGACCTGCCTCGCAGCGAGGCGATCGGCGAGGAGAGCGTCGATCAGCGGTCCTGCCTCGCGCGTGTCCGGGGCCTCGTCCCAGCCGCCGAGATCGTCGGTCAGAAGCCCGAGGAAAGCGGCAGTAGCTTTGAGCCAGCTGCGCTCTTGCGCCCCACCACGCTCTGCAATGCCAGCCAGCGTCCTAACCCGCTGCAACGCCAGCGGTGTATTCAAATCCTCCGCGATGGCGCCTACCACGTCCCAACGTTCAGCAGTTTCCGGGCCATGGCTTTTCTCGAAGTACTGGCGACCCCATTCGGAGGCGAAGTCGACGTCCCTAACAAGCTCCCGCCACTTTCGCAGTGTTGCCTGGGCCTCATCGGCCTTTTCTTCAGTCCAGTCCATCGGTTTGCGGTAGTGGGTGCCGAGGAACACCATGCGGATCACCTCGCCGGGCCAGCCCTGGTCGAGAAG
>CAYMRW010000310.1:0-3526 GCA_964392825.1 uncultured Rhodobacterales bacterium | reverse complement strand
AGAAGTTGTACGTGTTCGTGAGCGTGCCGAAGAGCCGGCGGCGCGTCTCCTCGAGGAGAAAGCGGCCTTCTTGCGACAGCTCTGACCCGGACGGCGCCGCGAGGCTTGCCGCCGCCGCGCAATCGTCGCAGGTCCTTGGGGGCCATTTCAGCGACGGGAAAGGGCCCCCCGGATGAGCGACGTTTCGGATATCCTGGCGCATGTCGACGCGACGATGGACGCCCGTGTCGACCGGCTCTGCGACCTCATCCGCATCCCCTCGGTGTCGACGGACCCCCGCCACGACGCCGACGTCCGCCGCGCCGCCGACTGGCTGGTGCGCGACCTCCGTTCCCTCGAGGCGACGGCGGACCTGCGCGAGACCGAGGGGCACCCGATGGTCGTCGGCAAGGCCGGCCCGGCGGCGGGTCGCCGCGTGCTGTTCTACGGCCACTACGACGTGCAGCCGGCCGACCCGCTGGACCTCTGGGAGACGCCGCCGTTCGAGCCGGCGATCCGCCCCGGGCCGGACGGCGAGACCCATATCGTCGGGCGCGGCGCCTCGGACGACAAGGGGCAGCTCATGACCTTCGTCGAGGCGGCGCGAGCCTGGGTCGAGGTGCGCGGCGCCCTGCCCTGCGGCGTCACGTTCCTGTTCGAGGGGGAGGAGGAGTCGGGCTCGCACTCGCTGCCGGGCTTCCTCGAGACTACCGCGGAGGAGCTCGCCTGCGACGCGGTCCTCGTCTGCGACACCGACATGTGGGGGCGCGACATCCCCACCCTTACGTCGATGCTGCGCGGCCTCTGCGGACAGGAGGTGACGATCACCGCGGCGAACCGCGACCTGCATTCGGGCATCTACGGCGGCGCCGCGCGCAACGCCCTGCAGGTGATGGCGGACGTCCTCGCCTCGCTCAGGACCCCGAACGGCGGCGTTGCGATCCAGGGCTTCTACGACGGCGTCGCCAGTCCTCCGACCGAGATCCTGGCGCGATGGGGACGGCTGCCCTTCGACGAGCAGGCGTTCCTCGGCGACGTCGGCCTCGCGCATTCGGCGGGCGAGGCGGGGCGCAGCGTGCTCGAGCAGATCTGGGCGCGCCCGACCTGCGAGATCAACGGCGTCTGGGGCGGCTACACCGATCCGGGCTTCAAGACCGTGATCCCGTCCGAGGCCCACGCCAAGGTGTCCTTCCGCCTCGTCGCGGGGCAGAGCCCGACACGCGTCCGCGATGCGTTCCAGGCCCATGTGCGCGCCCGTCTGCCCTCGGATTGCCAGGTCGCCTTCGCCGACCACGGCCTGTCGCCCGCGACGGTCATGCCGACCTCGGGCAAGATCGCCGAGGCGACGCTCGCGGCCCTGTCGGAGGAATGGGGCACCGAGGCGGCGGTGGTCG
Source organism: uncultured Rhodobacterales bacterium (assembly GCA_964392825.1). GTDB lineage: Bacteria > Pseudomonadota > Alphaproteobacteria > Rhodobacterales > Rhodobacteraceae > Roseitranquillus. The sequence continues at coordinate 2,153 of CAYMRW010000310.1, read as the reverse complement.
GCACCGGCGGCTCCATCCCGATCGTGGGCGAACTGCAGCGGCGGCTGCGCGCCCAGTGCCTGCTCGTCGGCTTCGCCCGCTTCGACGACCGCATCCACAGCCCGAACGAGAAGTACGACCTGTCCTCGTTCCGCAAGGGCATCCGCTCGTGGGTGCGCATCCTCGAGCGGCTGGCCGCGGTCTAGGCGCGCCAGAACCGGGCGGCGCCAGCAGAGTCTTGTGTCGCCGGGCTCCTCCTGGGACTTACCGTAGCGTAACCTTGGTCGGAGGGGCGAATGAGACGAACGACGGCCGTTTGGCTGGTGGCGATCGTATTGGCAGCGCTGCCAATGCGGTCATGGGCGCAGATCCCTGTGGGAGCGGCCGAGGACCCCCCGCCGCCGCCGGTCACCGCCGATGACGTCAGGACGGCCCTGCAGGAAATCGTCGCCGGCCCCGAGGACCCGGCCGAACCATTGACCACCGGCGATGTCGACATCGACCCGGGAGCGCTCGAGATCCTGCTGGACCCGCTGACCCAGTCCGAGATTCAGCTCGAGATCGACGCCTGGCACGGCCTGCTCCGCGCCGCGGTCGCGGACCTCGCCGAGGCCGAGCTCGACCTGTTCGAGCTCAACGCCGCCGAGGCGGAGGCGGCGGACGCCGAGGCGGAGGCGGCGGACGCTCCCGCGGAGGAAGACGGCGCCGCCGAAGCCGAGCCCGAGATCACGCCGGAGCATCAGGCCCTGATCGACCGGATCGCGGAACTGCGGGACGAGAGGACCGCCATCGCCGACCGCCTCCGCGTCGTGCTCGACGCCTTCGAGGCCAAGGGCGGCGATCCGGAGGCCAACCTGGAAATTCGCGACTACATCGCCGCGGTCGGCGGGGTCCGCGTCGACACCCAGAACTGGCGGACCGCCATCCTGACGCTGCGTGAATGGGCGGTCGCCGAGGACGGCGGCCTCAGGCTCGCGCGCAATCTCGGCACTGTCCTCACCGCGGCGCTGGTCGGGTTCGTGATCGGCTGGATCGTCGGCCTCGCCGTCACGCTCGCCCTGCGCCGGACCGAACTCAGCTCGCGCCTGATGCGGAGCTTCCTGCGCAAGTGGATCGTCCGCATCGGAACCGCGATCGGCTTTCTCGTCGGGCTGTCGTGGATCGGAACCAACATGACGCCGATCCTCGCCGGCATCGGTGCCGCCGGCTTCATCCTCGCGTTCGCGCTGCAGAACACCATCAGCAATTTCGCATCCGGCCTGCTGATCCTGTTCCTGCGGCCCTTCGATGCCGGCGACGAGATCGAGGCGGGCGGCACCTCGGGCAAGGTCGAGAAGGTCTCGCTGTTCTCGACCCATCTCCACAGCGCGGAGAACCGCAAGATCATCGTCCCGAACAACAAGATCTGGGAAGACGTCATTACGAACTAGACGTCCGCATCGCCGCGCCGGAACGGCGACGCGGCGACGCGGACGGCGGGGTTCTCAGGGCTGAATCACTGGATGGTGTCCCAGCGGGACTGGATGGCGCCGGCGGCGTCCTCGGCGCTCGTCCCGGTCGTGTAGTCGACCATGCCGCTCCAGAAGGCGTTGGTGCCGATCTCGCCCGGCATCAGGTCCGACCCGTCGAAGCGGAAGGTCGTGGCGCTCGTCAGGATCTCGCCCTGCGCGCGGCCGACATCGGTCGCGTAGGCCTCGGGATTGGCGTCGACATGGGGTGTCAGGAACTGTCCCTGCGCGATGCCCATCTCGTGCGCGAACGCCGTCTTGAGGTACTCGACGAAGCCGCGCGCCGCGGGCGTGTCCTCGGTGATGCTGATGAGCCCCCCGGACCCGAGCAGCGGCTTGCCCAGGTCCTTGTCCTCATACGCCGGGAAGTAGAAGAAATCGACGTCGGTGCCGAGCTCGACATCGGCAGGGAAGAAGTTCGGAATGAACGACGCCTGCTTGTGCAGGTAGCATTCGGGCGGGAACGAGAAGAGCCCCGAGGGGCTGTCGCGGAAGTCGGTGGTGACCACGTTGCTGGCGCCGCCCGCGACGAAGTCGTCGTTCCGCGCGAACCAGCCGTACTCGTCGATCGCCTCGACGACGCGCGGGTCGTCGAACGGGATCTCGTTGCTCACCCACTGGTCGTAGACCTCGGGCGGCTGCGTGCGCAGCATCATGTCCTCGACC
>CAYMRW010000309.1:0-3532 GCA_964392825.1 uncultured Rhodobacterales bacterium | reverse complement strand
GGCCGCCGCCGAGCGCCAGCGGCTCGTCGAGCTGGCGGATGCCGAAGGCGTCGCCGTCGGTCGCGGTCGCCGCGGCGAGGTCGCCCGTGGACATGCGGAAGCTGACCGCGGTCCAGGCCTTGCGCCGCGACGTCTCGAAGACGTGCAGCCCGGCGAAGCGGTCGCCAAGGAACACCTGGGGCACGCCGGCGCGGTCGACCACGGTCACGCCGACCTGGTAGCCCGCCTCGCGGCAGGCGGTCCGCGCCGCCTGCGCCATGCGCTCCGCGACCTCGGGGGCGAGCGATCGGCCCTCGACGAACACGTCCTGCGCCGCGACGGGCGCGGCGAAGAGGGTGGCGGCGGCAATGAACCGGATCATGGCGCGTCTCCGTCGCTTGGCAGGGCATCGAGCATCTGCGCGAGCATAGCCCAGAAGAACTCGTCGCCGGGATAGCCTTCGAGGCGCGCGACCTCCTCGCCGCCCGAGACCAGCACGAAGGTCGGCGTGATGCGCAAGGGTCCGTCGAAGGCGATGTCGGCGGGTCGGGGCGCGTGCATCCCGATCCGGCGCAGGGGCGCGGCCCGCCCCTCCGGCGTCCTGGAGTAGGCCGGGGCGATCTCGGCGTTCCAGCGGGCGCACCAGAGGCAGCCCGGCTCCTCGACCATCACCAGCTCGTTGCCCGAGGCGTGCGCCAAGGCGAGCGAGACGTGGAGACTCGCGGCCGCGACGAGGGAGGCGAGGAGGAAGCGCATGACAGTCCGGATTGATTTCCCGCTGCTTTGGAACGTAATTTGAATATGTGAATGACACAAGGCAGACGGCATGTTCGACGTAGGCCTCTTCGGCGCGGCGCTGGCGGGTCTCCTGTCCTTCCTGTCGCCCTGCATCCTGCCCATCGTGCCGTTCTATCTCAGCTACATGGCGGGCGTCGGCATGAACCAGATCGCCGATGGCGGCGAGATCACCGGCGCCGTGCGCCGGCGCGCTGTCGTCACCGCCTGCTTCTTCTCGGCGGGGGTGATCGTCGTCTTCGTCGGCCTCGGCGCCACCGCCACGGCCTTCGGCAACCTGGTGCGGGACTGGTTCGACGTGCTGCGCTGGCTGGCCGCGGCGGTGATCTTCGTCATGGGATTGCACTTTCTCGGCGTCGTGCGGATCGGGCTGCTCTACCGGCAGTTCCGGGCGGAGCCGGGCCAGACCTCGAACATGACGCTGGCCGGCGCGTTCGTCATCGGCGCCGCCTTCGCCTTCGGCTGGACCCCCTGCGTCGGTCCGGTGCTGGCAGCGATCCTGTTCGCCGCGGCGTCCGAGGAGCGGGTGGGCGAGGGCGTGCGCCTGCTTCTCGTCTACGGCCTCGGGATGACGCTGCCGTTCGTTCTGGCGGCGCTCTTCGTCGGGCCGTTCATGCGCTGGATGCACGGGTTCCGCCGGCACCTGCCCAAGGTCGAGAAGGCGATGGGGGTGCTCCTCGTCGTTTTCGCGGTGCTGATCGGGACCAACACGATAAACTGGATCGCGAACTGGATGCTGGAGGTCGCACCCGGCCTCTGGCTGCTGCTCTGAGGGAGGACAATTATGAGGACACTGATGACGGTGCTGGCGTTCGTCGCCGCCACGGCGGCGGGTGCCGTCGAGATGGGCGACGACGGCCTGCACAAGGCCGATTGGATGCGCGACACCTTCAAGGACCTGCAGGAGGACTTTGCCGAGGCCGAAGCCGAAGGCAAACGCCTGCTCGTCCTCGTCGAGCAGCGCGGCTGTCTCTACTGCCGCGACATGCACGAGAAGACCTTCGTCGACCCGCGCGTCGAGGAATACATCGAGGACAACTACTTCGTCGTGCAGATGAACCTGCACGGCGCGACCGAGATGTCCGATACCGACGGCGAGGCGCTGAGCGAGCGCGAGGCGGCGCGGAAGTGGGGCGTCCTATTCACCCCGACGATGATGTTCCTGCCCACGGATCTTGACGAGACGGAATCGGCTGCAGCGCAGGCGGTCGCCCTGATGCCCGGCTACTTCTCCGCAGGCACCACGCTCGATCTTCTGACCTGGGTCAACGAGGAGCGGTATCTCGACCAGTCGGAGGAAGACTTCCAGCGCTACCATGCCCGGATGATCCGCGAGCGCGACGACGGCGATACCCGATGAGCCTTACATTCAATTCTGCGAATTGAATGTTGCCCGGATGCCGGGTGCTGCGCTACGGTCCGTCGAAAGAGCTCTGGGGGAGGAGACATGACTCGCTTGACGCTGATGCTGGCGATGGTCGCGGCAGGCCCGGTGATGGCCGAGACCGTGGCGCCGAAGCAGGTGCAGTACGACGAGTACGGCGCCATAGCCGAGCCATTGACCGAACAGCCGGGCGACGCCGCGGCGGGCGCCTCGGTGATGACCGATCGCGGCGCCGGCAACTGCATCGCCTGCCATCAGGTCTCGGATCTGAACGATCACCCGTTCCACGGCGAGGTCGGACCTGCGCTCGACGGCATCGGCGGCGTCCGCAGCGCGGCCGAGCTCCGGGGCATCGTCGCCAACGCCAAGCACACCTTTCCCGAGACGATCATGCCGGCGTTCTACAAGACCGAGGGATACGTGCGCCCGGGCGACGCCTTCACCGGCAAGGCGGCGCAGGGAGAGCTTGCGCCGCTGCTTACGGCGCAACAGATCGAGGATGTCGTCGCCTACCTGGAGACCCTGACCGAGTAGGGCGACGCGAGAGAGGAGAAGACACGGATGCTCGATAGGAGAGAGTTCCTGACGATCGGCGCGGGCGCGGTGGCGGCGATGGCCCTGCCGCTGTCGGCGCTGGCCGCGGCCGAGGACGCGATCGCCGCGTTCACCGGCGGGGCCGAGGTGGCCGAGGGCGGGGTCGAGCTGACCGCGCCAGAGATCGCCGAGAACGGCAACACGGTGCCGATCAGCGTGTCGGCCGAGGGGGCGGAGGAGATCATCGTTCTCGCCGCCGGAAACCCCAATCCGGACGTCGCGACGTTCAAGTTCGGCCCTCTGGCCGGCAGCCACGAGGCGTCCACCCGGATCCGCCTGGCCGGTACGCAGGACGTGATCGCGATCGCCAAGATGCCCGACGGAAGCTTCCTGCGCACCGCCAAGGAAGTGAAGGTCACCATCGGCGGCTGCGGCGGCTGAGCAGGGAGTAGAAAGATGGCAGAGAACGTGAAGCCCCGCGTCAAGGTCCCGAGCTCGGCCTCGGCGGGCGACGTGGTGACGATCAAGACGCTGATCAGCCACCAGATGGAGTCGGGCCAGCGCCGCGACGATGACGGCAACGTCATCCCGCGGTCGATCATCAACCGCTTCGTCGCCACCTACAACGGCGAGACGGTGATCGACGTGGCAATGGAGCCGGCGATCTCGACCAACCCGTATTTCGAGTTCGAGGCCAAGGTGCCGGAATCAGGTGAGTTCGTCTTCACCTGGTACGACGACGACGGGTCGGTTTACGAGGAAACGGCGTCGGTCGAGGTCGGCTGAGGCCACGGACGCCCTTGGGGGGAGGACGACGATGAGAACGACGATGACGGTCCT
>CAYMRW010000308.1:0-3539 GCA_964392825.1 uncultured Rhodobacterales bacterium | reverse complement strand
CGTCGGTCAGGTCGAAGAGGTCGCGGTAGACCTTCGAGGCGGCCAGCGCCGAGGCGCTGAGCGGCGTGACGAACTCCTCCGCCGCGCGGGTCAGGACCGGCGTCACCTCCGCCCCGGCCTCGCGGAGGCGCCGGATCAGATCCAGCGCCTTGAAGGCCGCGATGCCGCCGCCGATGATGAGAAGGATGCGCCTGCCCGCCAGCATCGCCCGATCCGCCGTCGCCCGACCCCCCGTGTAGGCAGGCGCTCGCGGCGGGGCAAGCGCGGCCGGGCGGCTAGGTCCCGACGAGCACCCAGGTGCCGGCTCCGAACGCGGCGGACCCGGCGACGAGCCCCGCGAGCATGAGGGCCCCGTCATGCACCAGCATCGCGAGCCCGATCAGCGCGATCGCCCCCATCGGCGCCGAGCTCGCGAACGGGATCACCTCGAGCGGCGGCACGGTCAGGCACAGGACCGCGCACATCGCCGCCGCGACCCGGCGGACCGACGGTCGGGTCAGCGTCTCGAGCCGGCCGTGGAACCAGCGGTCCATCCACCGGGCCACCGGCCGCATCCGCCGCATCGCCCCCTCGAGGCGCCTTCCGGACACCTCGCGCCGCTCGAGGACGTCGGGAAGCCAAAGGCAATCGCGACCCCACGCGATCTGGAGGGCGAAGAGCGCGACGATCAGCGCCAGCCCGGTCGGCACCCCCGGGATGCCGCCGATCGGGGACAGCTCGATCAGGGCGGGCACCATAAGGAAGGCGCCGGTACCGCGATGCCCGAACGTCTCGACGACCTCGCCGAGGCAAACGCGATCCTCCTCGTGACCGCGTTCGCCGAGCTCGTCGAGCATGGCGGTGACTTCGCCGTCAGCCATGACCCGGACCCTCCCCTGCCTCGTGGTCGGGCGGCCGACGCCGCGCCCCACGCCCCCTTGGCGCCGAAACCGTCCGAAGCCGCCTCGGTTCCCGGCCCCTGGTCGACCCGGACATGGAGGGCGGCGATCCCGGGCCGCGACGCACGGGGCCGACGAGATGCCGTGGGGGATGCGGTCGCCGCGGCTCCGTGCGGATCAGCGAAACGCCGCGCAGGGATCCTCGCGGTCGACGGGCTCGGTGACGACCCAGAGGTCGAAGGGCGGCGTCTCCTCGGGCAACGCCTCGAGCTGGCCGATCGCCAGGACCTCGAGGTCTGGACGCGCCGCGGCGATCATCGCCGGAACGCCGCGATCGGTCCGCGCATGACCGTTGCCGGTGATCACCGCGACCGGACCGCCGGTGGCGTCGAGCGCCTCGAGCGCCGTCCGGGCGAAGGCAGCATCGCGCAGGCGCTGGCTCTCCACCATGCCGGGCAGCTGATCCACCGGGATGGCGTCGCAATGCGCCTGCCCCTGCTCGGCCGTGCGGGCCGCGAGTTCGGCCGCCGGAAGTGCGGCGTCGATCCCGAACACCCTCGCATCCGGACCGAAGAGGGCCGCCGCGCCGTCCGTCGCGGCCCGGCGCACGGCATCCCGCGGCAGGGCCGCACCGTACACCGCCGCATCGGGCGCGGCGGCAAAGATGGGGTAGTACATCGCGAAGTCCGGCCAACCGCTTTCCGCCCATCCGAGGGCTGCAGCCAGCGCATCCGCGTCGTCGCGCAAATCGGCTGCCGCCGCCTCGGCCTGCACGGGCGTCAGCATCTCGAACACGAGAGCCGCCGGCGACATCGCCTCTACCGCGAGCGCCTGATTGGCGTGGTGCACCGGGTTGTCGTGGACCTCGCCCAGGACCACGATCGGCGCTGGCGGCAGGGCGTCGAGGCGGTCGGCCGCGATCTCCTCGGCCGCCACCGGCAGGCCAGCGGCCAGAAGCGGCGGGATCAGGCGAAGAATTCGTGCACCTCCTGCGAGGTCTTCTCGAGGCTCTTGCGCATCTTGGCGAAGGCCGCGGCCTCGAGCTGGCGCACCCGTTCCTTCGACAGTCCGAGTTCGTTGCCGAGGCTCTCGAGCGTCCGCGGGTCGTCCCGAAGCTTGCGCTCGCGCACGATGAAGCGCTCGCGTTCGTTCAGCGCCGACATGGCCTCGACGAGCCACGACCGCAGCGTGTCGATGTCCTTCTCGTGCGACACCGTATGCGCCGCCTGCTCGGCTTGGTCCTCAAGCATGTCGATCCACTCGCGTCCCTCGTCCTCGGTCGACTGGGTGGCGTTCAGCGAATAGTCGGATCCGGCGAGGCGCCCCTCCATCATCTCGACGTCGTGGAGCGGCACGCCCACCTCGGTTGCGATCAACTGCCGCAGCTGGTGGCTGTCGAGCCGCTCGCCCCGCCCGGCGGCCTCGCGCTCGAGCCGCGCCTGGACGCGGCGCATGTTGAAGAAGAGCGACTTCTGCGACGAGGTCGAGCCGGTGCGCACCATCGACCAGTTGCGCATCACGTAGTCCTGGATCGACGCCTTGATCCACCAGACGGCATAGGTCGAGAACCGCACCCCGCGGTCCGGGTCGAACTTGTCGGCGGCCTTCATCAGGCCGAGCCCCGCCTCCTGGATGAGGTCGTTCATCGGGGCGCCGTAGCGCTTGAACTTGGCCGCCATCGAGATGGCGAGGCGCATGTAGGCGGTGACGAGGCGATGCAGCGCCTCCTCGTCGCGCTCGTCGCGCCACGCGTAGGCGAGCGCCAGTTCGGTCTCCGCATCGAGAAGCTCCGCCTGCATCGCGCGACGCGACAGCGACTGGTCCGATGATCCGTCTAGTGCCATGAGTGCATTTCCCCCGGACGGGCCCTTGAGGCCGATGGACTTTCTCCCGATACGCGGCAAGAACGCCGCCGGATCGAAAAAAGTTCACCGCCGGCGTTGCTGGCGCAGGATTGTGACCTAACACGCTTCCGGAACATCGCGAAAACGCGCCAAACGTGCGTCCGCATTGCCGAATGATTGTGCGGAGTCGAATCTTGCCCGTGCCCCTGGCCAAGCCCGCGCGCGGCACGTCATGATTCGCCATAAACTCTGTTCGAAGTTCCCGCTTCCCATGGCCACCTCGGTGCGTAGACAGGCCCGGCCGCAACGTGGACGGGAAACCCTTCGGTGATCGCACGCTCCTACACGGTCGCCTTCGAGGGGATCGAGGCACGCCTCGTCGAGGTGCAGTGCGCCGTCGCCCCCGGCCTGCCCGCCTTCGCCATCGTCGGCCTCCCCGACAAGGCCGTCAGCGAGGCGCGCGACCGGATCCGCGCCGCCCTCTCGGCGCTCTCCATCGCGCTGCCGTCGAAACGCATCACCGTCAATCTGTCCCCCGCCGACCTGCCGAAGGAAGGATCGCACTTCGACCTGCCGATCGCGCTCGCGCTCCTCGCCGCCATCGACGTGCTGCCGCGCGAGGACGTGGAGGGTCTGGTCTCCCTGGGCGAACTCTCCCTCGACGGCTCGCTGGTCGCCGTCACCGGCGCCCTCCCCGCCGCGATGGCCGCGGCCGAGGACGACCGGACGCTTGTCTGCCCCGCCGCCTGCGGGGCGGAGGCGGCCTGGGTCGACGCCACCGCCGTCATCGCGGCGCCGTCGCTCGCCGACGCCGTCG
>CAYMRW010000307.1:0-3542 GCA_964392825.1 uncultured Rhodobacterales bacterium | reverse complement strand
CCGTGGCGCTGACGCGGATGATCTCGGCGGTGTTCCGGCGCGGCGGCGACGTGTCGTTCGTCGTCGAGGAGCTGAAGGCGGTGTTCGACCCCCGTGGCGGGGCGTGGATGCAGGGCAAGTACGTCCCCTCGATCCTTGCCGCCATCGGCGGCGTCATCGAGCGCCACCTCATCGCCATCGGCTTCATCGAGGGGGAGGGGCTGGGCCTCAAGACCGACCCGCGTGCCGTCGCGGTGGGCTCGCCCGGCGTGCCGTGCCCCGCCTGCGGCCAGTACGAGATGCACATGATCGAGGGCTGCATGACCTGCGCCGCCTGCGGCCACTCCAAGTGCGGCTGACCCCGGCGCCCTGCTCGGTCATTGCCATCGAGCCGGCGCCGGCTAAGCCGTCGGCGAGAAAGATCGCGGAGAGCATCGCCAGGAGACGAGGCGCGCCGGATGGAACGCGGCGGTTCGTTTCTCAAGGGCGTCTCGACGTCCGCCGGACCCCATGCGCTTCGCGAAGGCGCGTTCGTTCGTCATCGGGCGAAAGCCCTTTCTGTTCGGCATCTCGGCTTCCTTTCGCCTTCTTGCGGTTTTCACCGCGGGCGACGGAGAGGGCCGCTCTTCGTGGAGACCATGATACGCTGGGCGGCGCCATCCGCGCGTCCGGAACACGCAGCCGTACGTCCAGACTTCGGCGCCGCTTCACCTCCTTGATCGCCGCTCACTTCGGGCGAAGCTTCCGCTCGCCCGCCCTACGAGCGATGTCGGAAGTTCAGACGCGCGGCTGGTTCGCCTGGACGATCTCCGAGGACGGCGCCGGGTTTGCGGAGCGCGCCGCACGGTATCGGGCGACGGAGTCGGCCGGCCAAGCGTCCCGAAGGATGTAAAATGGCGCACAGCGCGGACCTTGGGCGGCACTTTCACCCACGACAGTCGCGTCGAGGTGTAAATGTGGATGTCAGGTGGCACGAGGGACGACCGGTCGAGAGTCCCGACCCGCAGGAATAGGATGACGGGGCCGGCATCCGCGTAGGTGCTCCGGAGCGCGACGCGGCAGTCCGGGCAGCGGCAGATGCGCTGACCGCGCCCGCTTGCCGACGGGGTGAGTACAGGCAGGGGGTCACCGGACAGGCGGACGAGCCGCGTCGTCTCGATCAGCGCGTTGACGGCGAAGGCGCTGCCGGTCTCGCGCTGGCACCAGGTGCAGTGGCAGCAGTGGGCGAAGAGTGGCGGCGCCTCCATCCGGTAGCGGACGCGGCCGCAGGTGCAGCCGCCCTCGAGCGGGAACGGGTTCGCCATGCCGTCGGCCTCTTCCTTCACGCGTCTCACGGCACGACGTCGAGCTGGGGGTCCGCGCCGCAGAGCGCCGCGAGCCGGCGGGAAACAGATCGCGCCTCATCGTCGATCTCGCGGACGATCTCGGCCGCCGGCACGATCCGGCGGACGGCTGCCACGCCCTGGCCGGCCCACATCGAGAGCGCCTCGACGTCGCCGTGGAGGTCCGGCCCCGGAGAGAGGCACTGGTAACGGAGGACCTCGCCGCGGGTGGTCGAGGTTGCGACGACCTGGCCCTCGCCCGGTCGGTGCCCGTTCTCGGGGCGGCCTGCGGCCTCCCCCACGCGGCGGTCGTAGTGTTGAGCAGGACGCGATGCGGCGCATCGGGCCAGCCGATGTCGAAGAGGTCTTCGTAGCGGCCGGTCCCGGTCTCATTGGCCGCGAGCAGCCGGCTCATGTACTCAGGATGGATTTCGGCCTCGTCTGAGGCGAGGAAGCGCGTGCCGATCCAGACGCCGGAGGCGCCGAGCGCCAGCGCCGCGGCCATGCCGCGCCCGTCGGCGATGCCACCCGCCGCAATCACCAGCGCCGGACCGACGGCGTCGACCACCGCCGGAACGAGCGCCATCGTCGCGACGCTGCTGCCGACGTGCCCGCCGGCCTCTCAGCCTTGGGCGACGATGATGTCCGCGCCGAGGTCCCCCGCCTCGCGGGCCTCCCGAGCCGACCCGACCGTCTGCATGACGAGCGCACCGCCGGCCTTCCCCAGCGCCACGAGCTCCGCCGACTGCCCCCAGAAGGGCGAGATCACCGACACGCCCTCCTCGAGGCACGCATCGAGGCGCGCCTTCTGCGGCTTGGAGGCGCTCAGGTTCACCGCGAAGGGCCGCGACGTGAGCGCCTTCAGCGTTCGCACCTGGTTGCGCACCTCGTCGTCGTCCGCGGCCGATAGGGGCAGCGTACCGAGGCCGCCGGCATTGCAGACCGCAGCGGCAAGGCGCGGCCCGACGGCCCCGCCCATCGGCGCCTCGACGATCGGCGTGTCGATCCCGAGCATTTGCGTCAGGTCGCTTCTCATCCCGCATTCCTTCCTGTTGGCGCCTGTCGCCTCGCCTCCGCGAGTGCCTCCTGCGGCATCCGCGGGCGCGGCAAGGGGGCGCGGCCCTTCTCTCTTCTCGCGCGGTCGGTTCGCCGCCGGAATGGCTCGGCTCCCGGATCGCATGACCCGTCGTCCGGATGCGGCGTTTGGCGATGGTCCGGACGCACGGTCAAGACATCCGGATGCGCCGTCATTCCGCCGATTGCCCGGTCGAGGGCTATACCGAGGCGTGCCAATCAGGCTCCATGGCGCAGCGTCACCGCCATGTTTGGCACGACCTGCGCATCCAAAAAGGACCGCCACCATGACCCGCTCAAACCACGCCGATGCGCCGACGATGACCCCGCGCCAGATCGCGCTCGTCCGCGACAGCTTCGCCCTCGTGGTGCCGATCCGCCAGACCGCGGCGTCGCTGTTCTACGCGCGCCTGTTCGAGATCGCGCCCGAGGTGCGGCCGCTCTTCCCGCGCGATGTGGCCGCGCAGGGCGCGAAGCTCATGGCCGCTCTGGCCGTGCTCGTGCACGAGCTCGACCGCCTCGACGGCATCCTGCCCGACATCGAGGCGCTGGCCGTGCGCCACGTCGGCTACGGCGCGCGGGAGGATCATTACGCGGCTGTCGGCGAGGCCTTGATCTGGACGCTGGAGCAGGGGCTCGGCACCGGCTTCACAGAGGAGGCACGGGAGGCCTGGATCGCAGCCTATGCCACCCTCTCGGGCGCGATGATCGCTGCGGCGTGCGGCGCGGACCAAGCCGCTTGAGCGCCGCCGCTGAACCAGACCGCCGCGTCAGTGCGCCTGCTGCCGCCAGCGCGCCGGCGACAGGCCCGTCGTCCGCTTGAAGGCGCGGCTGAACGAGGCCTCGGATTCGTAGCCGACCTCGACGGCGATCTGGGCGAGCGGCATCGCCCCCTCTCGCAGCAGGCTCGCCGCGCGCTGCATCCGTCAGCTCGCGAGGTAGGCCATGAGCGGCATGCCGAGGAGCGCGGCGAAGCGCTCCGCGAGGATGGTCCGCGACGGCCCCACCTCGTGCGCGAGGTCGCCGACCGTCCAGGCCCGTGCAGGATCGCGCTGCAGCAGCCGCAGCGCCCGGCCGACCGCCGGGTCGCGCAGACCGGCGAACCAGCCATCGGCGCCGGCGAACCAGCCATCGGCGCCGGCGGGCACGGTCGCGGCGTATCGGCGG
>CAYMRW010000306.1:0-3542 GCA_964392825.1 uncultured Rhodobacterales bacterium | reverse complement strand
CGATCATGCCGATGCCGCCCGCGGGAAAGTCGTAGCCGTCGACGCTGCGGTCGGTAATGCCCTCGGCGACGAGGCTCTGCTGCATCGCCGCGACCTCCCGGGCCGCGTCGGACTCGAGGTTGGCCTCGGAATAGTCCTCGGCATAGACGTCGGCGCCCTGCGAGTAGAGCATGGCGTAGAACGGATGCACGACGCCGGCGCCCGAGCTCGACTCGGCGAACGCGAATCCCGCGGTCTCGATCCGGTCCTGATCGTTGCGCGTGGTGATCGCCGCCGCGATCTCCTTGAGCTCCTCGAAGGTCGCCGGGGGCTCGGAATAGCCCGCCTCCTCCAGCAGCGCCATGTTCGAGACCAGCATGTAGACCGACACCTCGGTCGGCACGCCCCAGAGCGTCCCGTCGATCGTGGCCGCCTCGACCGTCCCCTCGACATAGGTGTCACGCACGTAGGAGGCGAGCTCGTCCGGCGCCGGGTCGAGCACGCCGTTGTCGACCATCTGTGCCGCCCAGATCGAATAGATGTTGTAGATGTCGGGCGCCTGCCCGCCGATGCGCGAGGTCAGGACGGTCTGCAGGTAGTCGCGATAGCTGATCTGCTGGTACTCGACCGCAGTCCCGGTCTCCTCCGCGTAGCGGTCGAAGCAGGCGAGAAGCGGCGCCGCCTGCTCCTCGGTGTAGTGCATCGCGACGACGAGGGGATCGCTCTGGGCCATGGCCCCGGTCGACAGACCGGCGGCGGCGAGGGCGGCAAGGACAGGACGCATGGAACGGCTCTCCGGACGTTTTTCGGTCCGTCAATCATAGCCCTCGGGGGAGGCCTGTCTTTAATCCACGGCGCATTTTTCCGGACGCCGGAGCGCGGCGTATGATCCCGCCCCGTGCAGTCGGCGGCGATCAGTCGGCCCAGAGCACCTGCGGCACGTAGCGGGGGCGCGTCACGACCAGGTTCTCAAACCGCGTCTCCGGCAACCCGACATCGAACAGCGGGGCGTGCGCGACGAAGGTCTCGAGCACGATGAGCTGCTCGCCGAGAGACGGGGTCGGGACCCGCGGTTCGAGTTCATCGACCGCGAGGAACGGGATCTCGGATGCGGAGGCGTGGGACCAGAACACCGCGAACTCCGCGATGCCCTCGTCGTCGACCTCCATCCCCACAGCGCTCACCCGCATCGCCGTTTCCCCCGCAGCTGAGGTCAGCCAGTCGAAGACCTCGTTCATGCCGTCGAGGTAGTCCGCGTCGAACGCCGCGGTCTCGCGAGACATCATGTCGGCGACGGTCTCCGTCGCCCGCACCGCGACGGACTGGCCCTGGAACGCGTCCCAGAAGACGAACATCGCCGTGTAGAACAGCATGAGGAACGGAAAGAGGACGGCGAACTCGACGGAGAGCGCGCCGTCCTCTGCATCGCGGAACCGGGCAAGCCGCCGCATGCCTATCCGGCCGGCTCGTTGACGAAGGCGGACGTCGCGACGATGGCGTAGGCGCCGCCCGGATCGCGCGGCAAGAGCAGAGCCAGGCCCATGGTCGGGACGACCGGATCGAAGAGGGCGCAGGCGCGCACCATCATCAACTCGTTCTCGCGGCCGATGACGTAGGTCGTGGCCTCGACCGGCGCGATCCGGTCCTCGCGATCGATGCAGCGCGTCTCGTCGGAAAGCGGCGTCCAGTCGGCGGCGGTAGCCGGCATCAGCTCGACCTGCAGCGCGTCGAGGCAGTCGGGGATGATGACGGCCGCGTCGCAGATCCGCTGCCGGAAGGCGTCGAAGTCGCGCGTCTCGGGGACCCCGAGGCGGAGGTCGCGCACGGCCACCTCGAGCCCGCGGCCGAGCATGGTGTTGCGCGTCATCAGCGTCCCGATCTCGACCACCGACGCGAAGATCGCGAAGAAGATCGGGAACAGCACGACGAACTCGACCGACGTGCTGCCGTCCTCGCTGCGGAGAAACCGCATCAGCTCGACAACCTCAGCCGGTTGATGGTCGAGGAGATGGCGCGGAACGCCTCCTCGATCTGCAGGCCCTCGACGTCGAAGAAGTGCGCCTCGGAGCTTGCGCAGTCGCGCAGCGTCGCGTCGCCGTGGTCGCCCGCCTCGAAGCCGATGGTGAAGACGATGATGCCACGGTCGCGGGCGGCCCTGCAGATCTCTGCGGTGCGCGTATCCTTCTCGTCCGGCTGGACCTCGGCGGTACGCTGGCCGACCTCGCGCCAGTAGGTCTCGGCGGAGCGGCTCCAGCGGTACCAGTGATTGTAGGCGTACCAGCGGATCGAGTAGTCCCGCCAGAGCACCACCTCGTCGAGGCGCAGGGGATCGCCGGCCCCGTCGTAGGCGTCGCCGTCGTCGTCGTAGGGCGCGCTGCGCCACTGCTCGTCGTGCGGCGAGAACCAGACGTGGCGGCTGCCGTTCCAGAACCGCGACGACGTCCGCCCGGTGTCGGGATCGCGCCAGACGTGCGACGGGCCGTCGGAGGATTCGGAGGCGAGCCGGTACTGGGTCGTGTTCGCCCCGTCCGACATGACGATCAGCACCTTCATTGCCTCGTCCTCCTCGTGCGCCAGGGGCCGACCGGCGAAATCGGCGTCGACGGCACCTGCAGCGATGCCGGCGTCGACGACGGGCCGGCTCGTCGGGTCGAGGAGCCACGTGCCCCACTTCACGCCGAGGTCGATCGACGTGTTGCCGCTCGCCGTCAGCCCGCCGATCCGCGCCTTGAGCGCCGCCGCGTCGCCCGAATGGTGCAGGATCCGCCGATGCAGGTCGTCCACGGGCGGGCAGACCGGCATCTCGATCGGCGTCGCGCTCGTCGTGAAGGGGTCGAACTGGCCGGTCTGCGAATGGCTCGCTGCCAGGTCGATCTCGGATGTGTCGAAGTCGGCGCCACGGAAGTCGATGCAGTGCGAGACCTCGTGCGCGTCGGACCGGCGGAAGTGCTGCAGGATGTCGGGGCCGGCGGACACCTGGGTGCTGAACGGAACGATCGTGACCGAGACCTCGTCGCCCTCGAGCGTCGAGCGCAGAACCGAGTCGACGAAGCTCGACGCCGCGGACTTGAGGCGAGGAAGGCGCTGGTTGTCGTTCATTGAGCCCGAGACATCCACCACCAGCGAGATCTCGACCGAGGAGTGGCTCTCGATGGCGCTGCCCGCCGCCGATGCCGTGAGCTGGTCGAAGCCGACGAGCCGCAGGAAAAACGTGTCGACGTCGATCGCCGCGGTGGCGCTGACCTCGCGAAAGTTCAGCGACTGCTCGACCTCGACCGAGGCCAGGCGGTCGCCGAGCCCCGCGCGCACGAAGTAGTCCCGGACCACCGCCTTGGGGTCGCGCGTCTGGTCGAGGGCCGCGGCCGCCAGCACCGCCCGGTCGAGCGTCGCCTGCAGGCGCACGCGCGACGCCTCCATGTGCATGTAGTCCACCGCCATGCCGCCCGCGACGAGCATCGCCGGCAGAAGCCCCAGCGTCATTATGCCGAGGCTCCCGGTCTCGTCGCCGAGAAACCGCGCGGTCGCGCGGGACAGCCGCGCTGCCATCGCCTTCGCCTCCCCGA
>CAYMRW010000305.1:0-3566 GCA_964392825.1 uncultured Rhodobacterales bacterium | reverse complement strand
GGCTGGTTCGACTACATCAACATGCGCACGAACGGCTACGACTTCCACATGGCGCTGACCAACGGCGAGGTGGAGTGGACCGACGACCGCGTACGCCAGGCGTTCGCGAACTGGCGCGAGCTCATCGACATGGGCGCCTACATCGACAACCACACCGCCTACTCGTGGCAGGAGGCGCTGCCCTTCATGGTTCAGGGCGACGCGGCGGCCTACCTGATGGGGAACTTCGCGGTGGCGCCGCTGCGCGAGGCCGGGCTTTCCGCCGAGCAGCTCGACTACTACCAGTTCCCGGCGATCAACCCCGATGTCGAGATGGCCGAGGACGCCCCGACCGACACCTTCCACATCCCGTCCGGGGCAGAGAACAAGGAGGCGGCGCGTGCCTTCCTGCGCTGGGTGGTCTCGGCGGAGAACCAGACGCTCATCAACCAGCCGGAGACGGAGGATCAGGTCGGGCTCGGGCAGCTGCCGGTGAACGCCGGGAGCTCGGTCGCCGACGACAAGTTCCTGCAGCAGGGCTTCGAGGTGCTGTCCGAGGGCAGCCCCGGCGGCATCGCGCAGTTCTTCGACCGCGACGCGCCGGCCGAGATGGCGCAGGTGGCGATGGAGAGCTTCCAGCGCTTCATGGTGCGCCCCGACGACCTCGACCAGATCCTCGAGCAGCTCGAGCGCGCCCGGCAGCGCATCTACTGACCCGACCGCAAGGAGGCGCCATGCGCTCGCTCCCACTCATCGCCCTCCTCCTCGCCGCGGCGCCGGTCGCGGCGCAGGAGGGGGAGTGTCGCGACGGCATGCGCTGGAGCGCCATCGAGCCCCGCGGGCCCCTCGCCGTCTACACGAGCTGCACCGACGGCGAGGTGCGGGCGGCCCTCGCCTGCCAGGACGGCGCCGTACGCATGACCCTCGCCGAGGGGCTGCCGCGCAGCGAGGTCGGCGCACCCGTGGCGATCGACATGGCCGTCGACGGCGAGATCTACACGCTCACCGGCAATGCGCTAGTTATCCGGGCAGAAATACGGCCGTATCTCACCGCGGGGCCCGAGGCGCTCGCCGCGCTGATCCGGGGCGACCGCGCGAGATTCGCCATGCCGGAGGGAACCGTGGACCTGCACCTCACCGGGTCGGCCGACGCCATCGCCCCGGTGCGCGCGGCCTGCCCGGGATGAGGCGGGCGTGTAACATGACGGCGCCCGGCCGGTGACCGACACCGCGCCGGCGCTGCCCACGGCCCGCGCGCGGCGGCCGCGAGGCTGGTGGGCCCGCAACCAGATGCGGCTGGCGCCGTGGCTGTTCCTCGCCCCCGGCGTCCTCTTCTTCGCGTTCTACGTGATCTTTCCGATCTTCCAGTCGTTCCAGATCTCGCTCTACCAGTGGGACGGGCTCGGCGCGGCGGAGTGGGTCGGGCTCTCGAACTACGACGAGCTGCGCTTCGACCCGGCCTTCTACACGTCGCTGAAGAACAACGTCATCTGGCTGGTCCTCTACCTCCTGGCGATCCCTGCGGGGCTCTTCATCGCGCTCTTCCTCAACCAGACCGTCGTCGGCATCCGCCTCTATAAGTCGCTCTTCTTCTTCCCCTTCGTGATCAGCCAGGTCGTCGTCGGCCTCGTCTTCACGTGGTTCTACGACCCCGCCTTCGGCCTTCTGAACCGCATCCTCGGGGTCGTCGGCGCCGGGCCGATCAACGTCCTCGGCGATCCGACCTACGTCACCTACGGGATCATCGTCGCCGGTCTCTGGCCGCAGACGGCCTACTGCATGATCCTCTACCTCACCGGGCTCAACGCCGTGGACCCCGAGCAGATCGAGGCCGGCCGGCTCGACGGCGCCCGCGGCTGGCGGATGCTCTGGCACGTCATCCTGCCGCAGCTGCGGCCCGCCACCTTCATCGCCTTCGTCGTGACCGTGATCGGCGCGCTCCGCTCCTTCGACCTCATCTCGGTGATGACGAACGGCGGTCCCTTCGGCGAGAGCCGGGTCCTGGCCTTCTACATGTTCGAGGTGGCGCTCTCCGAGTACGGCTTCCGCTACGGCTACGGCGCCGCCATCGCCGTCGTCCTGTTCCTCATCATGCTCGTCTACATCGCCTACTTCCTGTGGAAGATGTACCGCGATGAGAGGGCGGTCTGATGCCGATCCGCAGCGCATGTGGCGGCGTCGGAGCCTCCGGCGGGGATATTTTCGGAAAGATGAAGGCGATGGCGGCTTCCGGCCGCGGCACGCCGCCCGGGCGCCGGGTGAGGGGACGCCTCGGCGCCTCGAAGGCTCCGGCCCGCGGGCGGTCCCGCGGGGGTTGCAGGTGAGCGCGCCCGACCTCGGAGATCGCGTCGCGGCCATCGCGCGGACGCTGCCGGGGGCCGAACTCACGCATCCCTTCGACGACCGGCACGACGCCTGGCGCGTGGGCGGCAAGATGTTCACCTGCATGGGCAGCGCCGAACCCGGCGTCTCGGTCAAGACCCGCGACGTCGAGACCGCGGCGATGCTGATCGACGCCGGCATCGGCGCGAGAGCGCCCTATTTCCACCGGTCGTGGATCCGGCTGTCCGAAAGCGTCGCCGAGGACGAGCTCACCCACCGGATCCGCACCTCCTACGCCATCGTCCGGTCGGGGCTGCCCAGGAAGACTCAGGCGGCGCTCCCTGCGCTGGAGGTCGGCTGATGTTCCCCGCCCCGGTCGAGCGCGCTTCCGCCCCGGTCCGCTACGGCTACCAGGCGCTCCTGCCCCTGGCGCTCGTCCTCTGGCTCCTTCCGCTGATCGCGGTCGCCATCTTCTCGATCCGACCCGACGCCGATTTCGCGCAGGGCAACTACTGGGGCTGGCCGTCGTCGTTCGACTTCGTCGAGAACTACGGGCGCGTGTTCACCGGGTCCGACATGCCGCGGTACCTATTGAACTCGGTGCTGATCACCGTGCCGACCGTGATCGGCGCCGTCGTGCTCTCGTCGATGACGGGCTTCGCGCTCGGCGTCTACAACTTCACCGGCAACATCTGGATCTTCTTCATGTTCGTCGCCGGCAACTTCGTGCCGTTCCAGATCCTGATGGTGCCGGTGCGCGAACTGACGCTGTCCATGGGCCTCTACGACACCCGACTCGGCCTCGTCCTCTTCCACATCGCCTTCCAGACGGGCTTCTGCACGCTCTTCATGCGCAATTTCATCCGCGGATTGCCGCGCGAGCTGATCGAGGCGGCCCGGGTCGAAGGCGTCGCCGAATGGCGCATCTTCTGGTTCGTCGTGCTGCCGCTCATGAAGCCCGCGCTGGCGGCGCTCTCGGTCCTCATCTTCACCTTCATCTGGAACGACTACTTCTGGGCCATCGTGCTGACGCAAGGGGCCGACGCCCAGCCCGTCACCGCCGGCATCACGTCGTTCAACGCCCAGTACCGCGCCGCCTACCATCTGATGAGCGCGGGCAGCATCGTGGCCGCCCTGCCGCCAGTCCTGATGTTCTTCGCCATGCAGCGCCACTTCATCGCCGGCCTGACCCTCGGCGCGGTGAAGTGATGACAGTGTCCGCCCGGGCGCGGCACGCCGCGACTGCGGCCGCGGCCGGGCGGGGC
>CAYMRW010000304.1:0-3572 GCA_964392825.1 uncultured Rhodobacterales bacterium | reverse complement strand
GCCGGGCGTCGAGCGGACCCTGTGGCTGCGGCTGAAGCTGATCGCGGATGCGGGGCTCGTCGGGCTGCCGAACGCCGGCAAGTCGACTTTCCTCGCGGCGGTCTCGAACGCGCGGCCGAAAATCGCCGATTATCCCTTCACGACCCTGCATCCGGGCCTCGGCGTGGCGAAGATCGACGACGCCGAATTGGTCATCGCCGACATCCCCGGCCTCATCGAGGGCGCGTCGGAGGGACGGGGCATCGGCGACCGGTTTCTGGGCCATGTTGAACGCTGCGCCGTGCTCCTGCACCTCGTCGACGGCACCTCCGAGAGCGTGGCCGATGATTTCCGCACGGTCGAGGCCGAGCTTGCCGCCTACGGCCATGGCCTCGACGCGAAGCTGCGGGCGGTCGCGCTGAACAAGGTCGACGCCCTCGACGCCGCCACACGGACCGAGCGGATGGCGGCACTCCGGGCGGTGGCGGGCGAGGTCGTCGCCGTCTCCGGCGTCAGCGGCGAGGGGGTGGAGGCCGTACTGCGCGACCTCCGCGCCGCGATCGCCCGGGGCCGCGCGGCCGAGGCCGCGCAGGAAACGGCGCCATGGCGACCCTGAACAATGCGCGCCGGCTCGTCGTCAAGGTCGGCTCGGCGCTCCTCGTGGACCGCACGACGGACACGCTCCGCCGCGACTGGCTCGAGGGGCTGGCCGAGGACGTGGCCGCGGTCAGGGCGGCGAACGCCGACGTCGTCCTGGTCTCGTCGGGGTCGATCGCGCTCGGGCGCCGCGTCCTCGGCCTGCCCGAGGGCGCGCTGACGCTGGAGCAGAGCCAGGCCGCCGCCGCCGTCGGGCAGATCCGCCTCGCCCGCGCCTACGAGGAGGCGTTGGCGCCGCACGACATAATCACGGGGCAGGTTCTGGTGACGCTCGAGGACAGCACCGACCGGCGCCGCTACCTGAACAGCCGGGCGACGCTTCTGCACCTCCTGCGGCTTGGCGTGGTGCCGATCGTCAACGAGAACGACACCGTGGCCACCGACGAGATCCGCTACGGCGACAACGACCGTCTGGCGGCGCAGGTCGCGGCGACGGTCGGTGCCGACCGCCTAGTGCTGCTCTCGGACGTTGACGGGCTCTATACCGGCGACCCGCGCAGCGACCCGGCGGCGCGGCGGTTCGACGTCGTCGAGCGGATCACGCCCGAGATCGAGGCGGGCTGCGCCATGGCGATCACCGCGGGCGTCGGCCGGCGGCCGCTGACAGCGCTGCGCGACGGCGCCCCGGCGACGTGGTTCCTCGCCGAAACCGACCCGCAGGCGGCGCGCAAGCGCTGGATCGCGGCGATGAAGCCGCGCGGCGTTCTTACCATCGACGCCGGCGCGCAGGTGGCGCTCGAGGCGGGCCGGTCGCTCCTGCCCGCGGGCGTGACCGAGGTCGCGGGCAGCTTCGGGCGCGGCGACCCGGTGGCGATCCACGGGCCCGCCGAGGCACGGGTGATCCGCGGGTTGAGGTCGGGTGACATCGCGGCGGCGCTCGGCTATCCAGGGCGCGCCGCGCTGATCCACAGGGACGATATGGTGCTATGAAGGATCTCGGCGAGAACCAGGACATCGCGGCGCTGATGGCCGAGATCGGCCGTCGCGCGCGGGCCGCGACGCGGCCGCTAGCGCTGGCGCCGGCCGAACGGAAGCGTGCCGCGCTGATCGCCGCGGCCGAGGCGGTCGGGCGGCGACGCGGGGAGATCCTGGCAGCCAACGCCGAGGACGTCGCGCATGCCGAGGGCAAGGATCTCAGCGCCGCCATGCTCGACCGTCTGCGCCTCGATGAGAGCCGTGTGGGCGGCATCGAGGAGAGCCTGCGCGCCGTGGCCGGGCAACCCGACCCGGTGGGCGAGCTCATGGCGGAGTGGACTCGGCCGAGCGGCCTCCGCATCCGCCGCGTGCGCACGCCCCTCGGCGTCGTCGGGGTGATCTACGAGAGCCGCCCGAACGTGACCGCGGATGCCGGCGCGCTGTGCCTCAAGTCGGGGAACGCCGTGATCCTGCGCGGCGGCTCGGAGTCGTTCCACACCTCCGCCGTCCTGCACGCCTGCCTGGTCGAGGGGCTCGAGGCCGCCGGCCTGCCCGCCGACGCCATCCAGCGGCTGCCGGTCCGCGATCGTGCCGCGGTGAGCGAGATGCTCAGCATGTCCGGGACCATCGACGTCATCGTGCCGCGCGGCGGCAAGGGTCTCGTCGGCCTCGTCCAGCGCGAGGCGCGGGTGCCGGTCTTTGCGCATCTCGAGGGCATCGTGCACGTCTACGTCGATGCGGCGGCCGACCCCGAGAAGGCGCGGCGCGTGGTGCTGAACGCCAAGACCCGCCGCACCGGCATCTGCGGCGCGGCCGAGTGCCTGCTGGTGCACCGGGCGGTCGCCGACACCCTCGGCCGCGATCTCGTCGCGGCGCTGGTCGAGGCGGGCGTCGAGGTGCGGGCCGATGCGGCGCTTCAGGCGGTGCCGGGCACGGTCCCGGCCGCCGAGGACGACTGGGGGCGCGAGTACCTCGACATGGTCATCGCCGCCCGCGTGGTCGACGACCTCGACGCCGCGATCGAGCACATCCGCCGCTACGGCAGCGAGCACACCGACGCCATCCTGACCGAGGACGACGCGGCCGCGGCGCGGTTCTTCGCCGAGCTCGACAGCGCCATCCTGATGCGCAACGCCTCGACCCAGTTCGCCGACGGGGCCGAGTTCGGCATGGGCGCCGAAATCGGCATCGCCACGGGCCGCATGCACGCCCGCGGCCCCGTCGGGGCGGAGCAGCTGACGAGCTTCCGCTACCTTGTCGAGGCCGACGGCGCCGTCCGCCCCTGAGCCGCCGCCGCCGAGGCCGAAACGTCCCCCGGGATTGCCTGCCGGGGGCTTTCCGGACTAGCCAATACGCCGCCTCGGCGGAGGGTGCTATGATAGCGCATACACCCCAGCGCACGCGTCCGATGTCGCGGTCGAACCCAGCGCCTATCAGCCGCCCCTCAATGTCCCCGACCGTTCCGAACAAGGCGCTTGTTCTTGGGCTTGAACCGCGAAGGGTTGCCGGAGGCGGTCTGGTCTGGGTGCCATGCGACGATGTCGGTCGCCTCGAGGTCGGCGTAGAGTGCACCTCGGTCTTGGCGGAAGGGATGTTTCCGACCGGCTCGGGGAGGCGGCAGTTGTCGAACCCGTCCACCGCGTTCCAGCGTGTTGAACTCGACAGCGTCGAGGCTGTGCCAGGGACCGCGCCAGTGGATCACGTCGGCCTTGACGAGGCTGATGACGCCCGCGCGAGCGCGTTCGCATAGCTGTCGCCGACCGCTGCCGACCGAAGGCTCGATACTGGCCAGCCGCTCGGGTGGCGGATGGCCACATGCTGGGCGGTCTCAACCGGTCGTCGCTGCGGTGCAAGAACCTGCCTTGTCGGACCGGACGGCGCTCATGGAAGGCCTGCTCGCGGGCATCGAGAACGAAGTCCGCCCGGGCCGCTCGGGAGACCCTCCAGCCGACGATCCGCCGCGCGAAGGCCTCGATGGCGAGAGCGCCGCCGACGAAGCCGTCCCCGGGCCGAGACGTAAA
>CAYMRW010000303.1:0-3576 GCA_964392825.1 uncultured Rhodobacterales bacterium | reverse complement strand
CTCGCCGGCTGCGGTGAAACTGCTGACGGTCACCGACTGGCTGCCGGCGAGACCGGCCCCGCCGAGCGCGAAGGCCCCGATGAGGACCGCTGCCGGGACGCCGAGGAACCAGGTCATGGCCTCGCTCCGGGTCACAATCTCGCCGGTCGACTCGTCGCCGAGGACCGGCGGCGCCTTGGCCGGGTTGAAGAGCGCGAAACCGAACGCGTAGGCGGCATAAAGCCCGGCGAGCAGGATCCCCGGCAGGAGCGCCGCCTGGAACAGCGTGCCGACCGAGACCACCGCCGCCTCGCCGAGGTAGGTGAGCGCGTCCGAGCAGCCGACCGCCTGGGCGCGCGTCTCCTGCGCGGCGGCGTAGATGTCGCCCGCGAGCGTGCCGAGGAGCACGATGACGATCGAGGGCGGGATAATCTGGCCGAGGGTGCCGGATGCCGCGATGACGCCGGTGGCGAGTTCGGGCGAGTACTGGCTCCGCAGCATCGTCGGCAGCGACAGGAGACCCATCGTCACCACGGTCGCCCCGACGATGCCGGTCGACGCGGCGAGGAAGGCGCCGACGACGACGACCGAGACGGCGAGGCCTCCGGGCAGGGGCCCGAACACCCGGGCCATCGTCTGCAGCAGATCCTCGGCGATCCGCGAGCGTTCGAGCGTGATGCCCATCAGCACGAACATCAGCACCGCGAGCAGCGTCTCGATCGACTGTCCGGCGAGCACACGCTCGTTCAGGCGGTTGACGATGAAGCTGATGTTGCGGTCGAGGGCAAGCTCCCAACCTCCCGGAAACACGGGCTCCGATATTAGAGGCAGGTCGGGGTATCGGAACTTGGTGATGTCGATCGCGCTCTCGCCCGTCGCGACGATCTCGCGGTACTCCGCGCTGCCGGTATCGACGGCCTGGTGGATCAGGAGACCGGCGCCATCGAGCGCGGCGATGATGCCGAACGAGATGACCGCGGCACCGCCGATGGCGAAGGCCACCGGGAACCCCGAGAGGATGCCCGCGAAGAGGCAGAGCAGCACGATGATGAGGCCGAGTTCGACCCCGTCGAGACCGAAGAGCATGTGCGTTCCCTACCCCGCGTGCCGCTCGGGCGCGGCCATCTCGATTTCCCCGGCGTCGAGCCGGTCGCGATTGAGGTACCTGTCCTCGCTCTCCGGCCCCTCCTTCCACTCGAGATACGAGCGGTAGAGGAACGCGACCGCCTGCAAGAAGATCAGTCCGGCGAAGGCGACGAGCAGCACCTTGAAGAGGAAGTACGCGTTGAAGCCGTTGGGCGAGAAGCCGATCGTCTCAACGTTCCAGAGAAAGGCGCGCGCCTTCATCAGCATCTGCTCGAGGCTGTCGGAGGCCGAGACCTTGGGCGTGATCAGATGCCGCCAGAGGAAGTACCAGCCGTACATCCAGACGAGCACGGCGAACGGCATCACGAAGAGGACCGAGCCCACCATGTCGATCACGCGCCGGGCGCGGAAGCCGAGGCCGGAATAGACGAGATCGACCCGCACGTGCCCGCCCTGCACGAACGTGTAGCCGCAGCAGAGCGCGACGATCATGGCGTTGTAGAGCTTGAGCTGCTCGGACCACCACGAGATGTCGTAGCTGAACGAGGCGCCGAGCCCGAGCGTCAGTTCCGACGCGGCGAAGATGCGCTGGCTGAAGACGATGACGATCTGCTGCAGCACCATCAGGAGCCCGGCCCAGGCGAAGAAGCGGCCGAGCCCGTTGGCGAGTCCTTCGAGGGTACGCACGACGCCCCAGAGGAACCCGTTCCGCCAAAGCCCGATCGCGGTGACGACGAGAAGGATTAGGAGGACGACGAAGAAGAACTCGACCGAGCCGCCGTAGTAGACGAAGCGGAACACCGATTCCGGGTTCGACCAGTCGAGCCAGAGCTGCGGGTGGGCCAGCGCGTAACCGAGGTTCCAGACGGCGCGCGCCAGATTGCCGAAGAACCAGAGGACGAAGTCCAGCATGTCACCCGCGCTCCCCTCGGGCAAAAGGCGACACCCCCCGCGATGGATTGCGGGGGGCGTTCGGCGTATCCGCGGTCAGCTCAGGATGCGGTCGCGCTGGGCGCGGTAGGTGCCCTCGGAGTCCTGTATCCAGCCCGTCGATGAGCGCAGCGACTCCATGTAGCTGTCGTGAACGCGGGCGAAGAGGTCGTCGCTGCGATACTCGTTCAGCACCTCCTGGCTGGCGCGGCCGAACGCGTCCCAGACCTCGTCGGGGAACTGGTAGGTCTGCACGCCCGCCGATTGCAGCTGCTGCAGCGCCCGGCTGTTGTTGGCGAGGAACTGGGCAAGGTTCCACTGATGTGCCTCGGCCGCGGCGATCTCGATGATCTTCTGCTGTGCCGGCGTCAGGCTTTCGAAGACGTCGCGGTTGGTGGCGAGGCTGAGGCCCGGTCCGGCCTCGTGGAAGCCGGCGGTGTAGTAGATCTTGGTGATCTCCTGGAAGCCCGCGGCCTGGTCCGACCAAGGCCCGATCCACTCGGTGCCGTCGATCGCGCCCGAAGAGAGCGCCTGGTAGATCTCGCCGCCGGGCAGGTTCTGCACCGAGACGCCGAGCCGTCCGAGCGCCTCGCCGCCCTGTCCCGGCATCCGGAACTTGAGCCCCTGCAGATCGTCGACGCTGCGGACCTCGTTGCGGAACCAGCCGCCCGCCTGGGCACCGGTATTGCCGGCGAGGAACGACTTGAGCCCGAAGATCTGGCCGAGCTCGTCGTGAAGCTCATGCCCGCCCTCGTGGTAGTACCAGATGGCAAGTTCCTGCGCCGTCATGCCGAACGGCACCGACGCGTAGAAACCGTAGGCGGGGTGCTGACCGATGAAGTAGTAGTCGGCGCCGTGATACATGTCCGCCTGCCCGGCGGTCACCGCGTCGAAGACCTCGAAGGCGCCGACGAGCTCGCCCGCGGCCTTGAGGTCGATACTCAACTGACCATCGCTCATCGCGGTAATCGTGTCGGCGACGTGCTGGGCCGCATCGTGGACGCCGGCAAAGCCGCGCGGCCAGGTGGTGACCATGGTCAGTGTCCGGTTGCCCTGCGCGTAGGCCGGGGCGGCGAGCGAGGTGGTCGCGGCGGCAGTGCCGCCGACTGCCGACGACCTCAGAAATGAGCGACGGTCCATCGTGTGTTAGAACCTCCCAGTATGTTTCGTTCGGGCCCGGGATTCCTGCGCCGGGCTGTTCTTGAGTGGCGCGACGTTATCGCCACAGTCGGGTCATGTTAATAGCGTGAGCGCGCGAGGATGGCAGTTTTGTGGCGGATACTGTCGACGGACGAGAAACTTACGTTGCGGCATTGAGGTCTTGGTACGGCCGGCGGCGGCGGCAATCCTCGCCGCCCCGAATCTGCCAACGGGGGCACGATGTCGCGGTCGGACGGCTCTATTGACCGCGGCGACGCCCACGGCCTAGGTTGTCGCGACGCGAGGAGCACGCAATGATCTGTCTTGTACCCGTAAAGAAGGCGCGCGTATCGGGCCCCTGATCGGCTGAAGAGGTCCCTATGTTACGCGCCCCCGCTTGATCCCGGGGGCGCTTTTCGTATCAACCAAGCCCACGGACGA
>CAYMRW010000302.1:0-3589 GCA_964392825.1 uncultured Rhodobacterales bacterium | reverse complement strand
CTCTTCTTCGACGTCGAAGGCTGCGCGCCGTGGATCGCCGAGGCGCCGCCGTCCTGCGAGTTCAAGGCGCTGGTCATGCCGCGTGCGCAGCACATGATAAACTACCACGTCGTCGCGAACGGCGAGTGCTGGGTCAGGCTGCTCGACCGCGAGGAGGAGCCGATCCTGCTGAGGGCCGGCAGCGTCATCGTTTTTCCCAAGGGAACGACCCACGTGCTGTCGAGCGAGCCCGGCATGCGGGCGCCGTTCGACCCCGCGATCTTCGACGCGCCGCAGCCCGAGGGCCTCAAGCCGCTGATGCTCAGCCGCAATGGGGACGGCCCGCAGACGGTGCGCCTGATCTGCGGCTTCCTCGGCTGCGACGTGCTGCCGTTCAACCCTCTGCTCGAGGCGCTGCCGCGGATGCTGGTCATCACCGACGGATACTCAGAGCGGGACGGCTGGCTCGCCAGCCTGATCCGCGCGGCCGCGGCTGAGGGCAAGGACCGCCGCGACGGCGGCCGGAACGTGCTCTCGCGCCTGAGCGAGCTGATCTTCATCGAGGCCGTGCGCATCTACGCCGAGCGCCTGCCACAGGACGCCCGCGGCTGGCTCGCGGCGCTGCGCATCCCGCACGTCGCCCGCGCAATCTCGCTGCTCCACGACGACCCGGCGCGAGACTGGACGCTGACGTCGCTGGCGCGGGCCAGCGGCGTCTCCCGCACCGTCCTCGCCGCGACGTTCAAGGAGACGCTGGGCGTGCCGCCGATGAGCTACCTGACCAGTTGGCGCATGCAGCTCGCCGCCGGCCTTCTCGCCGACACCGACACGCCCGTCTACACGGTCGCCGAGGCGGTCGGCTACGAATCCGAGGCCTCCTTCAGCCGGGCGTTCCGGCGCGCAACCGGCCTCTCTCCCGGCATCTGGCGGTCGGATCGCCAGCCGGCTGGGCAACTCGAGGACCGAGCCGAAGCGTCCGCTTCCAGCCTCTGATCCTGGTGGAGGACGACGGCCTCCGGTGCTAACCCTAAGACACTGATGAGCTGCTTCAGTCCCTGTTGAGAGACACGATCACCGGTGGGGCAGACCCTCCGTCCCCGCGGTACATCATCTCAGAGCCTCGCTTCCAGATCAGTTCGCAATCGACGCCGAGGTCCTCGCCGCCCAGGCTTGCGCGGCGGCAGAAAAGGCCGTCTTGCCAGAACCACTCGCCGGTGAGGTACTTGCCGTCGATCGTCCCGGTGAGCCGCCCCGACGCATGGATCGTGAAGACGACCCCCTCCGCCCCGTAGAGCGGCCGGTCCGCGAAGGCCGAAACAAAGGCGTCACGCGTGTCGATCCGCAGCCACACCG
Source organism: uncultured Rhodobacterales bacterium (assembly GCA_964392825.1). GTDB lineage: Bacteria > Pseudomonadota > Alphaproteobacteria > Rhodobacterales > Rhodobacteraceae > Roseitranquillus. Next base: position 2,257 of record CAYMRW010000302.1, on the reverse strand, counting down.
CTCCGGTGTCCTCGCCCCCGCAGCGCGTCGTCATCGCATTCCGCACTGGCAGCCGGTCTCCCGGCCTCGTCCCGGACGCGCGGCCGTGGGATCCGAACGCCGGATCATTCTGCGAGACCATCCTGCGCCGTAGGTCCGTGCTCGGAAAGGTCGGAGTTGACGATCGGATTCCCGATGGAACGCGTGACGACCGGCCGGAGACGATGGGCCGGCCTCGTCACCACGTCCACCCGAAGAGGCTCTGACCTCCATATCCGCCGTCACGACGGCATCACCCGCGGACGAACAACGGCGTCCGCACCCGAGGAGACACCAACACGAAGAAGCTCGCCATCGTCGTTCGCGACGAGTCCTACGACCGCACGCTGACGCCGCTGACCTTCGCCTACACGCAGGCGCAGAAGGGTGTTGAGGTCGACGTCCTCTTCACCCTCTGGGCGGTCCGTGCGCTGACCGCGGAAGGCGCGGCCAAGCTCGAGGTCACCCACGGCCATGCCGAGGACGCCGCCTGGCTCCGCGGGCGCCTCGCGGAGACCGGCGTGCCGGTCGAGATCACCGACTGGCTCGGCATGCTCGCCGGCACCGGCCGCGTGCGCCTCTACGGGTTCCGCTACGCGGCAGGCACCTTCGAGGTCGATCCCGAGGCGCTGGTCCCGGCGGCCGAGGGCATCGTCGATCCCGGCTGGTTCCTCGCCGAGAAGGCGCTGCCCGCCGACCACACGCAGTACTTCTGAGCCTGCACGATCGGAAGTCGCGACAGCAGTCGGTCCTCCAAGCCGACCGCTGAGAACCTGCGCTGCCGGAACGGATCCCCGTGGAAGGGTCGAGGCACTCATCGGCACCGCATCTCGAGCGATCGGCTTCTCCATAGCCTGAAAGTTTGCTTTGCGCGCGCAAAGTCGAGCGCCCCATCCAAACCACAGTCGGTTTCCTCTTCCTTTCTCAGTTCCGGACGAACGGCAGTCCATCGCGGACGGCCGGCAATTCCGGCAGGCCGGCCTCGGCAATAAGTCTCGTTCACGACTTGCGGCACCCGAAGCGGCAGACAGAAACAGCGTCACCCGCGCAGCGGAAGTGCCGCGTCGGCTTCTCGAAAGGAGAACAAGATGAGTGCCTACGCCGACTACATGAAGCTTGCCTCCGCCCAAAGCCGTCGCGGTACCATTCCTCTGGCAGCGACCTCGCGTTTCGCGGCATTCGCTCAGGCCCTGAAGCGGCGCGGGCTCGCAGCGCGCATTCGCAATTCTGTGCGCGATCTCGAACGGCTCGATGACCGTCTGCTGAACGATGTCGGGCTCCGCCGAGAGCGCTTCCCGAGTGGCGCGACGCGTGTCGTGCGTTTCTGACGCCCGCCAATCCTCAACGCCTGGAGCATCCAATGCAACTCTACAGAACGATCGTCATCGGGTCGGCGGCCAGCGCTCTGGCTCTGGTCGCCGTCGCCGCATCCACCGAGCGGGCAATGCTCGTCCCTCACGGAAGACAGGGCGAGGATCGGAGCCAGCAAGAACTCTCCTTCGCTCCAGCGACGGAGTGGGTGACCTCGGCGCACGACATGACGGTGGGCGCGAGAGCCTCCTCGTCTGAGACGCGTGACGAATGGATACTGCGCCGATGGGGCGGCTGAAAGACCTGCGGCTCCGCCGGCGCAGCCACGACCGGAAGCGCGGGCCAGCCGCGGGAAACCGCATGGCGCCGAAAGTGCCGCTTGACTCAATTAAACCAGGAGAAACCACAATGAAACGCTACAGAACCACGCTCTTCGCCACCGCCACCAGCGCGCTCGCTCTTTCGGCCAGCGGCGCGGCGGCCGAGCAGACCGCCCTAGTCCTTTACGAGACCAAAGGCGCGGACCAGAGCCAGCGGCAGGACGGCATCGCCTTCGTCGAGCTCGACCCGGGCTCGAAGGACTACGGCGAGATCCTGGCGCAGATCCCGCTGCCGCCGGAGTTCCAATCGCACCACATCTTCTACAACCCGGCGCGGACCAAGGCCTACGTCACCTCGCTCGCGACGCCGGAACTGCGCGTGCTCGACGTCAGCGCGTTCCCCTACCGCCACACGTCCGTCGAGGTCACGGACTGCGAGGTCGGCGAGGACGTCTCGTTCTCCCAGGCGCAGGGCAAGTGGTACCTGACGTGCATGGGCTCGTCGGTGGTGATCGTCGGCGACGCCGAGACCGACGAGGTACTGGAGACCATCGCGATGCCCGCGCCCTGGCCGCACGGGATCGCCACCAACGACGCGATCGACCGGC
>CAYMRW010000301.1:0-3592 GCA_964392825.1 uncultured Rhodobacterales bacterium | reverse complement strand
GCGGCGGGATGATCCACAAGGGGCGCGACACCTTGTCGATGTCGAGCCAGTCGTAATAGGCGGCGAGCACCATCACGAGGGCGATCTTCATCACCTCCGACGGCTGCAGGCGCATGAAGCCGAGGTCGATCCAGCGCTGCGCGCCCATGCCGGTGACGCCCACGAACTCCACGGCGACGAGGAGCACGACGGCGGTGAGGTAGGCCAGTGCCGAGACGTTCCGCCAGAACCAGATCGGCACCATGGCGATGCCGACCATCGCGACGAGGCCGAGGGCGAACCGCTTCATCTGCGGCTCCGCCCACGGATTCAGGGAGCCGCCGGCGACCGAGTACAGCATCAGGAACCCGGTGCCGGCGACGGTGACGAGCAGGATCAGAAGCGCCCAGTTGAGGTAGAGTGCTTTGCGGATGCCGGTGGGCACCGTCTTGAGGTTGTATTCGAGGTAGCTCATGCCCGGCTGCGCCCAGGCCGCGGCTCGGGGGCCGGCCGGATCGGCAGCGCCTCGAGCCGCTCCCGCGCCGCCTCGCGCTGGTCGGAGGGGTAGACCTCGGGCGGCGGCACCTCGCCGTCGTGCAGCGCCGCGAGCATGACGTCGCGCGCCACCGGCGCCGCCGCCGTCGAGCCGCCGCCGCCGTGCTCGATCACGACCGATATGGCGAGGCGGGGCGCATCGTAGGGGGCGAACGCCACGAACAGCGCGTGGTCGCGCCGTTCCCAGGGCAGGTCCTCGTTCCGGAAGACGCCGCGCGCCCGCTCCGCCGCGGTGATGTTGCGCACCTGGCTGGTGCCGGTCTTGCCGGCCAGGATCATCGTCTCCGCGGCGATGCGGCTGCGGAAGCCGGTGCCGCGGGTGGTGTTCGAGACGGCGTACATCCCCTCGCGCACGGCGGCGAGGTGGCGGGGGGCGACGCCGAGGTCGCCGTCGGTCTCGACCGGGGTCTCGACACCGTCGACCGATTTGACGAGGCGCGGTCGCACCGCCGTACCCGAGGCGATCCGCGCCGTCATCACGGCGAGCTGCAGGGGCGAGGTCAGCACGAAGCCCTGGCCGATCGCGGAGTTCAGGGTGTCCCCCGGGTACCAGTCCTCGCCGCGGCGGGCGCGCTTCCAGTCGGTCGTCGGCGTCAGCCCGTCGGCCACCGCCGACATCGGCAGATCGTGGCGGACGCCGAGGCCGAAGCGGTTCGCAACCTCGGTGATCTTGTTGATCCCCGTCCGCTGCGCGACCTCGTAGAAGTAGACGTCGCAGCTTTGCTGCAGCGCCGCGTTGAGGTTCATCGAACCGTGGCCGCCGCGCTTCCAGCAGTGGAATCGGCGTCCGCCGGCGCTCATGTGGCCCGGGCAGTAGACGGTGCCGCCCTCGCCGATGACGCCGGCCTCGAGCGCTGCGAGCGCGGTGATCATCTTGAAGGTCGAGCCCGGCGGATAGGTGCCCTGCACCGTCTTGTCGGCAAGCGGCCGGTACCTGTTCTCGGTCAGCGACCGGTAATCCTCGACCGAGATGCCGCGGACGAACAGGTTCGGATCGAAGCCCGGCGACGAGCCGATGCCGAGGATGTCGCCGCGCTCCACGTCCATCACCACGACGCCGCCGCTCTCGCCCGTCATCCGCGCGTGGATGAAGTTCTGCAGGCGGTGGTCGAGGGTGAGCTGCACGTCGGCGCCGGGCACCCCCTCGTGCCGCTCGAGCTCGCGCATCATGCGCCCGGCGGCGTTGACCTCGATCCGGCGCGAGCCCGCCTTGCCGCGGAGGAGCGGCTCGAGCTTGGTCTCGACGCCGATCTTGCCGATCTGGAACTTCGGGATCTGCAGCAGCGGGTCGGGATCCTCGATGCGTGACAGGTCGTAGTCGCTGACCGGACCGACATAGCCCACGACGTGGCTGAAGTCGGCCTCCATCGGGTAGTGACGCGACAATCCGACGTCCGGGGTGATGCCGGGCAGCGCGGGGGCGTTGACCGCGACCTCGGCAATATCCTCCCAGGTCAGACGATCGGCGAGGGTCACGGGGACGAAGGGGCTGCGCCGGTACATCTCGCGCAGGGACCGCTCGAGCTCCACCTCGTCGAGCGGCACGAGCTGGCGGAGGCGGTCGATGACCACGTCGACGTCGCCCGCGTCCTCGCGGACGATGATGATGCGGTAGTTCTGGGCGTTGCCGGCGATGGCGATGCCCTTGCGGTCGTAGATGACGCCGCGGGCGGGCGCGATCAGCCGGTCGTTGATCCGGTTTTCCTCGGCGAGGAGGCGGAACTCCTCGGCCTGCTCGACCTGCATCTGGCGCATCCGCATCGCGAGCGCGCCCATGACGGCAAGCTGGGCGCCGCCGAGGATCAGCGCCCTGCGGCCGATGCGCCGTGCGCTCACCTCTCCTTCGGCCGCGCCCCGTCTCACAGCCGGTGCCCGAGGACGTCGGTCTGGCCCGGCGCGGCGCGGCGCAGGCCGAGGGCCAGGGCCGAGACGAGCACGACGGCGGGATAGGCGACGGCCGAGGCGACCGCCTCGAGGAGGAGCGGCCCGAGACCCGGATTCACCACGACAAAGATCGACAGGATGGCCCAGTAGGCCACCGAGACGGCGACGAGAACGATGCCGACGAGCGCCCATTCGGCCAGGAAGTGCAAGTCCCGCAGCAGCATCTCGCGGGTGCGCAGGAACTCCGCCCCGAGGATCACGAGGCCGGCCCAGAGACCGAGCGGCCGCACCGCGAACACGTCGGCGAGAAGCATGACGAGGGCGAGCAGGAGTGGCGGCACGTAGTCGGGGCGGCGCAGGATCCAGGCGAAGGCGATGACAACCGGCAGGTCCGGCCCGGGCAGCCCCGCCGTCCCGTCGCCGAGCGGCAGCAGGCCGACGCCGATCACTACGAACGAGATCGCGGCGTAGGCGAGGCGGTAGGTCCAGCGGCGGGTGGTCACGAGGTCAGCCATCGGCAGCCTCGGCGAGGCTGTCTTCGGGCCGGGCACTTTCCGGGGCGACGAGCGTGCCCGCCCCCTCCGGCACCTCGCCCGAGGTCGATCGCAGCACGCGCAGGAACTCGAGCCGGCGATAGTCGGCGGACAGACGCACCCGGAGCCGCCCCTCGCTGTCCATCACCACCTGCCCGACGAGGAGGCCCGCGGGGAACACCTTGCCGTCGCCCGACGAGACGACGCGGTCGCCCGGCTGCACGAGCTCGGGCGCCTCGACGAAGCCCACGGGCGGTAGCGCCGTGTTGTCGCCCGAGAGGAGGGCGCGCTGGCCCGACGGCTGGATCGTCACCGGCACGCGGCTCGCGGGATCGGTCAGGAGGATCACCCGGCTCGACGAGCCGCCGACGCCGGAGATGCGCCCGACGAGGCCCAGCCCGTCGGTGGTGGCCCAGCCATCGCGGATGCCGTCGCGGCTGCCCACGTTTATGAGCACCGACTGCCGGAACGGCGAGCCCGAGTCGGCCAGAACCACCCCCGTCACGAAGGTCAGCTTGGGGTCGAGGCGCACGTTGTTCAGATCGAGAAGCTTGGCGTTCTCCTGCTCGAGCTGCAGCGCCGCCTCCTTCCACGCCTTCATTTGCTGCAATTCGCGGCGCAATTCCCGGTTCTGTTGCCAG
>CAYMRW010000300.1:0-3611 GCA_964392825.1 uncultured Rhodobacterales bacterium | reverse complement strand
GCCCGCATGGGCTGGATGCGGCGGATGACCCAGTGGAAGGAGAAGGCCGGCAAGAACGCCGAGGAGGCGTCGCTGGGCCTCTTCGGCTACCCGGCGCTGATGGCCGCAGACATCCTCGCCTACCACGCGACGCACGTCCCCGTGGGCGAGGACCAGAAGCAGCACCTCGAGCTGACGCGCGACATCGCCGCCAAGTTCAACCACGATTACGGCGTGGCGTTCTTCCCGCTGACCGAGCCGGTGATCGAGGGGCCGGCGACGCGGGTGATGAGCCTGCGCGACGGCACCCGCAAGATGTCGAAGTCCGACCCGTCGGACATGACCCGGATCAACATGGGCGACGACGCCGACACCATCGCGCAGAAGCTGCGCCGTGCCCGCACCGACCCCGATCCCCTGCCCGAGACGGCGGCGGGTCTCGCCGACCGGCCCGAGGCGCGCAACCTCGTCGCCATCTACGCCGCGCTCTCGGATCGGCGCGTGGACGAGGTGATGCCGGAGGTCGCCGGCCTGCCCTTCGCCCGGTTCAAGCCGATGCTGGCCGACCTCGCCGTGGCGACGCTGGCGCCGATCTCGGAGGAGATGGCGCGTCTGATGGCCGAGCCCGACGAGATCGACGCCCTCCTGGCCCGCGGCGCCGAGCGCGCGCGCGCCATCGCCGGCCCGATCGTGGCGCGCACTTACGAGATTGTCGGAATGGTGCGCTGATCTCCCGTGGGGTGTCATCGCTACGTCAAGCTCGTCGTCTAAGAGGTTCGCAGCCGTCCTAGCTCCGGCTTCCGCACCCCCCCGGAGTTCTCACGGAGCCTTGCCGCGGCGTGTGCCGGTTCGGGCATTGTGCCCAGGTCCCTGTCCCCCGGGATGTGCTGGCACGCCCGGGGGACACCCTTCTGCACGGATGCACGCCCGCCCTGCGGGCACGGGGATCGCGCCGCCGGGTCGCCTGGACTAGGTCTTCCCCGAAAGGGGGGTCACGTCATGATCGACAGCGCGCATCCTGCAGTCCGGGTGGGACACGTCCATCTGAAGGTGGCCGATCTCGACCGGGCGATCGCCTTCTACCGCGACGTGCTCGGGTTCGAGCTTCAGCAGACCTTCGGGTCGTCCGCCGCTTTTCTGGGCGCGGGCGGATACCACCATCATGTCGGGCTGAACGTCTGGGAGAGCCGGGACGGCACGCCGCCCCCAGAGGGTCATACCGGGCTGTACCACGCGGCGTTCCTCTATCCCGACCGTGCCAGCCTCGGCGCCGCGGTCCGGCGCGTGATCGAGGCCAACGTCGCACTCGACGGCGCGTCGGATCACGGCGTCAGCGAGGCCGTCTACCTCCGCGACCCCGACGGCAACGGGATCGAACTCTACCACGACCGGCCGCGCGAGGAATGGCCGCGCGACCGCGACGGCCGGCTCGCCATGACCAGCGCCCCTCTCGACGTGGCGGCCCTGATCGCGGCGGCGTCCTAGGCTGGACCCGCGACCGCCGCCCCCCTAAGGTCCGCGACCGGCGGCGACGAGGGGAGGCGCATGGCGACAGGCACGGACATACGCACCTACTTCGACGGACGCTGGCACGACGGCGACGTCATGGTCATGCGCGCCGCCGACCATGGATCCTGGCTCGGAACGACGGTGTTCGACGGGGCGCGCTTCTTCGAGGGCGTGGCCCCAGACCTCGAGGCGCACTGCGCGCGGGTCAACGCCTCCGCCCGGGCGCTGATGATCGAGCCCACGGTGAGCGCGGCGCGGATGGTGGAGATCGTGCGGGAGGGTCTCGCGGGTTACGCGCCCTCGCAGGCCGTCTACATCCGCCCGATGTACTGGGCGCTCGACGGCGGCGAGCTGGGCGTGGTGCCGAAGGAGGGGCCCACAGGCTTCGCCATCTGCCTCGAGGCGATCCCGATGGCCCCCGCCGCCGCCGCCACGACGCTGACGACGACGCGGTTCCGCCGGCCGACGCTCGATTGCGCCGTGGTCGACGCAAAGGCGGGGTGCCTCTATCCGAACAACGCCCGCATGCTGGCGGAGGCGCGAGCCCGCGGCTACGGCAACGCGCTCGTCGCCGACGCCATGGGCAACGTCGCCGAGAGCGCGACGTCCAACGTGTTCGTCGTCCGCGACGGCGAGGTGTTCACACCCATCGGCAACGGCACCTTCCTCGCCGGCATCACCAGGGCGCGGCACATCGCCAATCTCGCCGCCGAGGGCATCGCCGTGCACGAGACGGTCCTGACCTTCGACGACGTGCGGGCCGCCGAAGAGGTGTTCCTGTCGGGCAACATGAACAAGGTGACGCCGGTGACCGAGTTCGACGGCACTCACTACCAGGTTGGCCCGATGACGCGGCGCATCCGCGAGCTCTACTGGGACTGGGCGCTCTCGGCCGCCTGACTTGCCCACGGCGGCCGCGTCGATCACTACTTCGTCGAAGCCGCCTGCGGATGCCACACGATGCGAAAGTTCCTCGTCATCCTCGACGATACCCGCGAATGCCTAAACGCCATGCGCTTCGCCGCCATGCGCGCCTCGAAGACCGGCGGCGGCGTCAAGGTGCTCGCCGTGATCCCGCCCGAGGAGTACAGCCACTGGGTCGGCGTCGGCGAGATCATGCGCGAGGAAAGCCGCGAGCGCATCCGCGCGCATTTCGAGGTGTTCGGCAAGTGGATGCGCGACCGGCAGGGCGTGAACCCCGAGCTCTCGATCCGCGAGGGCGAGGCGGTGCCGCAGATCCTCGCCGAACTCAAGGAGGATGCCGAGATCGGCGTCCTCGTCCTCGGCGCCGGTGCCGACAAGTCCGGGCCGGGCCCGCTGGTGACGCAGCTCGTGCGCATGGCAGGCTCGCTGCCGGCGCCGGTGACGATCGTGCCGGGGGAGCTCGACAAGGACGCCCTGTCGGCCGTGAGCTGACGATCTGGAATCGTTCCAGATCGTTGACAGACCCCCGGGCGGGGCGCATATCGGCTCTGCACGAGGAGGGCTCCCGCGATGTTCATCCAGACCGAATCCACGCCGAACCCGGCGACGCTGAAGTTCCTTCCGGGGCAGACCGTGCTCGACGCCGGCACGGCGGACTTCCCGGCGCCGGACAGCGCCGGCGCCTCGCCGCTGGCCGGCCGCATCTTCGCCGTCGACGGGGTGACGGGCGTGTTCTTCGGGTCGGACTTCGTGACGGTGACCAAGGCCGAGGGCGTGGAGTGGGACCACATCAAGCCCTCCGTCCTGGGCGCGATCATGGAGCATTACCAGTCCGGTCAGCCGGTGATGGCGGATGACGCCGCAGCGTCCGCGGGCCATGCCGAGCACGATGGGCCCGACGCCGAGATCGTGCACCAGATCAAGGAGCTTCTCGACACCCGCGTGCGCCCCGCGGTGGCGCAGGACGGCGGCGACATCACCTTCCACGGCTTCGACCGGGGCGTCGTCTACCTGCACATGCAGGGCGCGTGCGCGGGCTGCCCGTCCTCCACCCTGACGCTCAAGATGGGGATCGAGAACCTGCTCCGGCACTACATCCCCGAGGTGCTCGAGGTGCGGCCCGTCGCCGCCTGACGCCTTGATTCTCGGCTTCGACACGTCGGCGGCGCATTGCGCCGCCGTTCTTCTGTCCGGCGACG
>CAYMRW010000299.1:0-3626 GCA_964392825.1 uncultured Rhodobacterales bacterium | reverse complement strand
TCCGGCGCCAGGTGGCGCGCATGCAGCAGCGACAGGGGTTCGGCCAGCGCCGCCACGTCGGTGCCGTGCAGGCTCGCCACGCCGAACAGAACCTCGATGCCGCGCGCCCGTACCTGCGCCGCCAGCGCGGACCAGAGCTGCAGCACCGCCGTCCCGCCGCGCAGATCGCGCGCCACGCACGAGCGGCCGAGCTCCAGAAGACGTCGTCCGCTGTGGTATAGCGGCCCGAGATCGTACTCGTCCTCCGAATAGAATTGGCCGGCCCGCCGCGCCCCGTCCCCGTCGAGCAGGCGATAGACGCCGACGACGTGATCGTGCGTCTCGGGGGGGCGGGTCGGGTCCGCAAGGATCAGGTGGTCGAAGAACGGGTCGAACCGGTCGCGCTCGTAGCGGCAGGCATGGTCGACGAGGGGCCCGTCGCCGCCCAGTTCCTCGACGAAGACGCGGTAGCGCAGGCGCTGGGCCCCGAGGAGGTCGTCCTCGGTCCGTGCCAGGCGCGCCTCGAGAAGGGCGTCCGCCGTCTCCATACGCCTCCGTTCAGGGTTCCCGGGCGATTGGCCCGCTACGTACGGGCGGCCGCCCGGCGCCGCAACCCGGAGCGTCTTTGACACAACATATGGTTGTGCTAGCGTCAGCCCGAGCCGGGTCAGGGATCGGGAACCAGCATGAGATCGACGCGATCGCCATCGACGACCACCTTTCCCGCGTGCTCGAAATTCACCGTCACCTTGCCCCCGATGTTGGACTGCACCTGCCCGACACCCCAATCGGGCGCGCCCGGATGGCGCACCAGCATGCCCGGTTCGAGGAGCGAGGAGAATCCCGGCATGCGCCTTCCGTTCGCTGAGGCCTGGGCGTGAGCGCCGGAAGGGATCTTAGCGCGCTTCTCGGCTCGCGCATCTGTCACGACCTCATCAGCCCGCTCGGGGCGATCGGCAACGGCGTCGAGCTGCTCGCCATGTCGAATGCGGGATCCGCACCCGAGCTCGCCCTGATCGCCGAAAGCGTCGAGAACGCCAACGCGCGCATCCGCCTCTATCGCATCGCCTTCGGCATCGCGAGCCGGAACCAGGGTCTCGGCGCTTCGGAGATCCGCGGAATCCTCGGCGACGTCTATCGCCAGTCGCGCATGGTCGTCTCCTGGCAGATCGACGACGACTGCATGCGCGGCGAGGTCAAGCTCGCGTTCCTGATCCTGCTCTGCTACGAGACGGCGCTGCCCTGGGGCGGCCGCGTGGCCGTCCAGCGCGACGGCGCCGCATGGACGTTCCACGGCTCGGCGGAGCGGATGTCCGTCGCCGACGATCTCTGGCGTCTGCTCGAGCATCCCGACCCCCGCACCGAACTGACGTCCGCGCAGGTGCACTTCGCGCTCGCGCCCGCGGCCGCCGCGATGCTCGGCCGAACCTGCGCAGTGAGCGTCGAGCCCGGGCTCGTCAGCGTCCGCTTCTAGCGCACGAGGCCCAGATCGAGGCGCTGGCAGGCGCCGCGCAGGAACCAGAGCGTCTCGCGCACCGAGGCCTGGGCGAGCAGCGTCTTGCCGGTGGCTTCGCTGAGGAAGTCGAGAAAGCTCGCCACGTCCCCATTCGAATAGCCCATGCGCCAGTCGGCGAAGAAGCGGTGCGCGAGCAGCCCGCGGCCGATGATCGTCGGAGCCTCGTGCCGCGCGTCCACGGCGATGCGCGCCCACAGGCGGGCAAGCGGGGCGCTCGGGCCTTCGATATACTGCACGAAGAGTTCGGGCTCGTGATGCAGGAATCCGGTCACGCCGTCCCGGGCGTTGTTGCGGACCGACGTGGCGATGATCGCGCTGGCTTCGGACGACCTGGGCGCGACTCGCGGCATGCTGCGGTAGACCAGGAACTCCATGCGGCGCCCGCTCCTCTCGCGATGCGTGTCCCCGGACCGACGCTAGCCGCCGCGGCGGCGCGGTGCAACTTGTGCGTCTGCCGCGGTGCAGCGCGCTCGGCGGTCGGCATCGCCGCTCGGAGGCGGCCCTGGTCCATCACCGCAATACCGGGGCCCGGGGTCTTTGAAGGGCCGACGTCAGGGCCGGCCGCTCGCCGGCTGGTAGGCGGCGCGACAGCCCTGGGGCCGTATCAGTTCGTCGAGCATCGCCGAGATGTCCTCGACATGCTCGGCGATGACGTGAGTGACCCCGCCGCCCCGCTGGATGCGTCCGGTGACGCGCAGCGCCCGCCCGGCGATGACCGCCCGCCGGAACGCCTCGTAGACACGGCGCCAGACGATGACGTTGCAGATGCCGGTCTCGTCCTCGAGCGTGATGAAGATCACGCCCTTGGCGGTGCCCGGCCGCTGTCGGATCAGCACCAGCCCGGCGACGGCGACACGGGCGTTCTGCGGCGGCTCTTCCAGCCGCCCGCAGGGCAGGCAGGCAGGCGGCCGCGGCCATGTGGACGGGGGTGCGGGAACCATGCGAACAAGAGTAGAACATCCGCATCAATGGGCAAGCCTTGCGTCCGCCCGGGCCGTTCGACTATCAGCGCGCCTGGCGATACGGAGAACGGCATGGCGCGCATCACCTACATCGAGCACGGCGGGGTCGAGCATGTCGTCGACGTGCCGAACGGCATGACCGTGATGGAGGGCGCGCGCGACAACGGCATCCCCGGCATCGACGCAGATTGCGGCGGCGCCTGCGCCTGCTCCACCTGCCACGTCTACGTCCGCGCCGACTGGGTCGAGAAGCTGCCCGAGAAGGACGAGATGGAGCAGGACATGCTCGATTTCGCCTACGAGCCCGACGACGTGCGCTCGCGGCTGACCTGCCAGCTCAAGGTGACGGACGCCCTCGACGGGCTGGTCGTGCAGATGCCCGAGAAGCAGATCTAGACAGACCGGCCGCGGTCGCCGACCGGGCGGTTGCCCCCCCAGGAAGGCTTTGCCTGCGGCGCACGTCGCGACGGACGCCGTCGGTCGGACCGGGGGGGTCCGTTCGTGATTGCGGCCGACGGCCGCGCGCCGTTCAGGGGTAAGCCGCCGGCGCGCATGCGGTCGTGGGGGCGCATGCGCCGCCCAGCCCCGGGTACGGGATGACGGACGCCGGCGGATCGGCCTCGAGTCTGACGTCCTCGCCTCACACGACGCGCAGCGATGGCGGTCCGGCGCGGACGCGGCCGACGATGGCGGCGGGATAGCCGGCGGCGCAAAGCGCGACACGCGCCGGCTCGGCGCTCTCGGGCGCGACGGCGGCGAGCAGACCGCCCGCCGTCTGCGGGTCGTAGAGAAGCGCCGCGCGCGGATCGGACGGCGCCTCCGCGGCGAAGGCGTGCCGCAGGTTCGCCGGGTAGATGGTCGAGCGGATGCCGCGCGCGGCGAGCTCGACGGCACCGGGCAGGACCGGCACCGCCGCGACATCGATGTCGGCCGCCACCCCCGAGGCGCGGCAGATGTTGGCGAGATGCCCTGCGAGCCCGAAGCCCGTAACGTCGGTCATCGCGTGCGCGCCCGCCAAGAGGCGCGAGGCGGCGGCTTGCGGGACCTGCATCGCCTCCAGGCACGCGGTCACCCAATCCCCCCTGGCGGCAAGCTGCATCTCTGCCGCAAGCATCGTGCCCGAGCCGAGGGGCTTCGTCAGCAGCAGGCTGTCGCCCGGCTGCGCGCCG
>CAYMRW010000298.1:0-3627 GCA_964392825.1 uncultured Rhodobacterales bacterium | reverse complement strand
ACCACAGCATCTTGACCAGCGTGTCGTTCGCCTCCGACCCGGAGTTCGTGTAGAAAACGCGCCCCCGCTCGAACGGCGACACCTCGATCAGCCGCTCCGACAGCATGACGGTCTGGTCAGACATCCGCCCGAAGAAGGCGTGGTAGCCGGGGAACCGCGCGTACTGCGCCTGCGCCGCGGCCATGAGGTCGGGATGGTCGAACCCTGCAACCATGTTCCAGAGCCCAGAGTTCGCGTCGAGATACCGCCGTCCGTGCACGTCGACCACGTAGGGCCCCTCGCCATGCGTCAGCACGACGGTCCCGCGCGACCCGACGCTCGGCAGGTCGGTGAACCCGTAGAAGGTATGCGCGGCGGCGCGCGCCTCCCAGCTGTTGGCCTCGGTGTTCATGTGCTGCGCCCCTTTCGACCGCCGGTCTAGACCGGGCGCTTCCGGCCATCAATCGCCGGAGGAGCGGACAGCGGGCCGTCCGGCCTCATGCCGCGGCCATCCGCTCCACCTCGGCCGCCGCGTCGATCAGGACGTCGGCGATGACGTCGCATTCGGCCAGCGTCAGGCGGGCGGGAAGGCGCACGTCGCATGTCCGCATCAGCATCGCCCGCGTCTTCGGCAGATCGGGCACGTCGCCGAGGAACTGCCAGTTCCAGTAAGCGCGCGCGTTGTCCCGGCTCGCGCCGAAGATCTGCACGGGCAGGCCGCGCGCCCCGGCCGCGGCGGCGAAGCCGGTGATCTGCAGGTCGGTCATGCCGGTCAACGCGAACTGGATCGAGTCAGGTGCGCGCTCCTCGCCGTCGAGAGGGACGGGGACCGTGAACCAGCGGGTCGCGCAAAGCCGTTCGGCAACATGGTCGTGGTTGCGGCGTCCGTCCGCCACCCGGCGGGCCAGGTGCGGAAGCTGCGGCAGGAGCACCGCCGCCGCGAGGTTCCCGAGGCGCATGTTGTAGAGGGGCAGCCGGTTCTGCCACCGCGCGAACGCCGTCTGGTCGACCGGGTGCTTGCGCCAGTTGAGCTCGTAGGCGCCCGACATGATGACGGCGCGCGCGGCCAGGTCGGGGTCGTCGGTCACGAGCATCCCGCCCTCGCCCGAGTTCAGCAACTTGTAGGACTGGAACGAGAAGCAGCCGACGCGTCCGATCGTGCCGATCCGGCGCCCGCGCCACGCCGTGCCGAGCGAATGCGCCGCATCCTCCACCACCGGGATCCGGCGACGGCCGGCGATCGCCATGATCGCATCCATGTCGGAGGTGTGGCCGCGCATGTGGCTGACGAGGATCGCCGCGACGGCGCCCGACTTGGCCTCGAGGTCGTCGAGGTCGATGCGGAGATCGTCGCCGCACTCGACGAGGACCGGCGTCAGTCCGGCATGAACGACGGAGGACGGGACCGCGGCGAAGGTGAAGGCGGGGATGGCGACGCGGGCCGGCGCCTCGATGCCGAGAGCGCGCAGGGCGAGGAAAAGGGCCGACGAGCACGAGGACACCGCGACCGCGTAGCGCGTGCCCATGACCCGGGCGAACTCCGCCTCGAACCGGGCAACGGGCGCGTCGGACGGCGCGGTGTAGCGGAACAGGTCGCCCGAGGTCAGCAGCCGGTCGATCTCGGCCCGGGCCGCATCGGGGATGGACTCGGCCCCATAGGTGTCTGGAACTCCCATCCTCATCGTCCCCCGGCATCCGCTTTCCGTCTCGCGGACCCTAAGGGCATGGAACTGGTGTTGCGAGCCCTCATATGCCGAGGCGGTCGCGCAGACCGTACCAGCCCATCGCCAGGACCAGGAGCGGAGAGCGGAACGCGGCCCCGCCCGGAAAGCTGCGCGTCGGGATCGCGGCCATCAGGTCGAAGCCGGTGCCGTCGCCGGCGATGGCGCGGCCGAGCAGTCGGCCCGCCATCACCGCCATGCCGACGCCGTGCCCCGAATACCCCGAGGCGCTCCAGAGGCGCGGGCCCAGCCGCTCGAAATGCGGCATCCGGCTTGTGGTGAGAGCGAGCGTGCCGCCCCAGGCATGGGTCACCGGGGCGTCGGCAAGCTGCGGATAGATGCGCGCGAGTGGTCGCCGGACGACTGCGGAGATATCCGCAGGAAAGCGGTAGCCATAGTTCTCGCCGCCGCCGAAGAGCAGCCGCCCGTCCGGCGTCGGACGCCAGTAGCTCACGACGAAGCGGTCGTCGGTGACGGCGACCGGGCGGGCGAGCGGCATGCGCGCGCCCAGGGGCTCGGTCGCGACGACGAAGTTGTTGATCGGCATGACCTTTCGGGCGACCGCGTCCGACAGGTCGCCGAGATAACCGTTCGCGGCGAGGACGACATGCTCGGCCTCGACGACGCCCGTTTCCGTCACCACGCGTCCGGGCTCGACGGCCATGGCCCGGCTGCCCTCGTGGATGCGCGCGCCAGCGCCGGTCGCGAGCCGTGCGAGGCCGAGCGCCAGCCGCAGGGGATGCAGATGCCCGGTGCTCCAGTCAACCGCGCCCCCGGCGAAGACGTCGCTGCCGATCAGGTCGGCGAGCGCCTGGCGGTCAAGGGTCTCGAGGCCCGTCGCGCCGTACTGCGCGCGCAGGTGATCGACATGCCGGCGCCAGGCGCCAAGCGCCCCGGCACGGGTGACGGTCTGCACCACGCCGTCCCGCCATTCTGCATCGATCTCCGGACGCTGCGCCAGCTCGCGGACCAGCGCCTTGGCCTCCTCGAAGAGCGCCCAGAGACGATGCGCGGCGTCGCTGCCGGCGATGCCCTCGAGAACGTCCTGGTCGAGCCGATGCCCCGTTCCGACCTGCCCGCCGTTGCGGCCCGAGGCGCCGAATCCCACCCGCTGCGCCTCGAGGACGACCGCGTCGACGCCGGCCTCGGCCAGATGCCACGCCGTCGACAGGCCGGTGTAGCCGCCGCCGACGATGCACACATCGGCACGCGTCGAACCGTCGAGCGGCGGGAATGGCGGCAGCAGGTCGGCGGTCTCGGCGTACCAGCTCGGCGGATAGGCGCCGGGGCGGTCGTTCGCGTCGAGCAGGTTCATACGTTCAGAAGTAGGTGCTGACGCTCCCAGGGAGAGATGACCTGCAGGAACTCACGATGCTCAAGCTCCTTCACCGCCGAGTAGATCTTGGCGAACCGCTCGCCCATGATCTCGTGGATCTCGTGCGCGGCGCCGAAGAGGTCGAGCGCGTCGCCGAGGCCGCGGGGGATCGCCGCGTCGCGGGTGTAGGCGTCGCCGGTGAACGCCGACCCCGGCGGCTCCGCCTCTATGAGGCCGAGATAGCCGCAGGCGAGCGAGGCGGCGATGCCGAGATACGGGTTGACGTCCATGCCCGCGAGCCGGTTCTCGACGCGCCGCCCTTCGGGCTCGCTGATCGGCACGCGGATGCCGGTCGTGCGATTGTCGCGTCCCCACTCGAGGTTGATGGGCGCGGCGAAGTCCGGGACGTAGCGGCGGTACGAGTTCACGTAGGGCGCGAGTACGGCGATGACGCTCGGCAGGTGCCGCTGCATGCCGCCGATGAAATGGCCGAAGGCCAGCGTCTCCTCGCCGTGGTCATCCGAGAAGATGTTCCGTCCCGTCGTCGTGTCGACCACCGAGTGGTGGATGTGCATGGCCGAGCCCGGCTCGTCCTGGATGGGCTTGGCCATG
>CAYMRW010000297.1:0-3628 GCA_964392825.1 uncultured Rhodobacterales bacterium | reverse complement strand
GGGTCGATCAGCGTCGACGACGAGGGGACGCCCTCGGGGAAGAACGTGCTGATCGAGGACGGCATCCTCGTGGGCTACATGCAGGACCGGCAGAGCGCGCGGCTGATGGGCGTCGAGGCGACCGGCAACGGCCGCCGGCAGAGCCACGCGCACGCGCCGATGCCGCGGATGACGAACACCTACATGCTGGGGGGCGACGCCGACCCGGCCGACATCCTGGCGGGGCTGGACGACGGCATTTACGCCGTTGGCTTCGGCGGCGGCCAGGTCGACATCACGAACGGCAAGTTCGTCTTCTCGTGCACCGAGGCGTACCGCGTCCGCGGCGGCAAGGTCGGCGCCCCGGTCAAGGGCGCGACGCTCATCGGAGACGGCGCCACCGCGCTGAAGCAGATCCGCGCGATCGGCAACGACATGGCGCTCGACCCCGGGATCGGGAACTGCGGCAAGAACGGCCAGTGGGTGCCTGTCGGGGTCGGACAGCCGACGCTCCTCATCGGCGGTCTCACGGTCGGCGGCTCTGCCCGCTAGGGCGTCGACGCATGACCCGCGCGAGCGCACCGGCGGCGGCGGCGCGGCCGGCCCTTGACCAACGACCGATGTTCTCGACGGCGGGCGTTCTGCGATGTCGCATGCCGCCGCTTGCCGCGGTATCGGGCCGAAGGACGATCCCGACGATCCGAGCGACATGACCGATCGAGCGACCCCCGGACGCGCCATCGCACCGCCCGCGAGCCGGCAGGAACGGGTCGACTGGCTGCGTCTCATCCGGTCGCGCCGTGTGGGCCCGGCCACCTTCTACCGCCTCGTCGACGAATGCGGCTCGGCCGCGGAGGCGCTGCGCGCTCTCCCCGAGATCGCGGCGGGCGCCGGCGAGGCAGCCTACCGGGTCTGCCCCGAGGGCGTGGCGGAAGCCGAGATCCGGGCAGGCGAGAAGATCGGCGCGCGTCTCCTCGCCTTCGGCGCGGCGGAATACCCCCGGCTTCTGGCCGAGCTCGCCGACCCGCCGCCCATCCTCTGGAGCCTCGGCGACCCGGCGCTGATGCTACGGCCCGCGGTCGCCGTGATCGGCGCCCGTAACGCGTCGAGCCTCGGGGCGCGGATGGCGCGGGCGATCGCGCGGGACCTCGCGGAAGCAGGCATCGTCGTCGTCTCGGGCCTCGCCCGCGGTATCGACACCGAGGCGCACAGGGCGGCGCTCGGGGGCGGCACGGTGGCGGTGATGGCGGGCGGCATCGACGTCGTCTATCCGCCCGAGAACGCGGACCTCGCGGGGCAGATCGGCGAGGCCGGCCTGATCGTCACCGAACAGCCGCCCGGGATGCAGCCGACCGCGCGGCACTTCCCGCGACGCAACCGCATCGTGTCGGGGCTCTGCCGCGCCGTCGTCGTGGTCGAGGCCGCGGCGAAGTCGGGCAGCCTGATCACCGCGCGCACCGCGCTCGACCAGGGCCGCGAGGTACTGGCGGTGCCCGGGCATCCGTTCGACGCCCGTGCCGCCGGCTGCAACATGCTGATCCGCGACGGCGCGACGCTGGTCCGCGGCGGCGGCGACGTCATCGAGGCGCTGGGCGGAGACACGGCTCGCGTCCGCACCGCCGGCGTCGGCCGCCCCGCCGCGCCGGCCCCCTCCGCACCGGTCCGGGACGATCCGGACGACCTCGGCCGCGAGATCCTCTCGCGCCTCGGGCCGAGCCCGGTCGCCGAGGACCAGCTCATCCGCGAGCTTGGACTGACGGCCGCCGCGGTGGCACCCGAGCTCACCACGCTCGAGCTCGACGGTCGCATCAGGCGGCATCCAGGCGGACTCGTCTCGCTGGCCTGATCCCCGGCGGATCGCCGCCACCGCGGATTGACAGGCCCGCCGAAGCGGGAAACGCTCCCGGTTGGCCCACGACGCGCGGCCACGAAGCGCGGGGCACATAGGATCTCCGGAGCAAACGAATGATACCAAACTATTATCGCGCGCCGGCCCTGCTCGGGTTCGCGCTGTCCTCGGTCTCGATCCTCGGCGCCTGCGCGCCGGCCGCGACCCCGTACGAGCAGGCTCGCCGCGAGCACGAGATCGCGTGCTTCACCGGCACGGTGGGCGGCGCTCTGATCGGCGGCGCCATCGGCAACCAGTTCGGCGGCGGCAGCGGCCAGGATATCCTGACGGCGGGCGGCGCCGGTGCCGGGGCGCTTGCCGGCCAACGCTATGCCTGCGGCTGATCGGGAGGACACGACATGAGAACGACGGTATTCCTGGCGGCCGCCGCGACCCTGGTGTCCCTGCAGGCCTCGGCGCAATCGGCGGCGCTGAGCGCGGGTGATCTCGCCGCGCTCGACACCGACGGCGATGGCGCCGTGACCCGGGCCGAGTTCGATACGTTCGCGGCCACGGCATTCGACATGATGGACGCCGACGAAAGCCGCACCCTGAGCAGCGCGGAGCTCGATCCGCACGTCGCCTCGGAGGGCTTCGGCGAGCTCGACGCCGACGGCGACGGTACGGTGACCCGCAGCGAGTTCGGCCAGCGGATGAGCGCCGACTTCGCGGCGGCCGACCGCGACGGCAACGGCATCATCGACTGATCGCGGGGCGCCGGCCGTCGCCCGCTCGACCGGGGCCGGCCCGGGCCGGCCGGGGCAAGGCCGGCCATCGCCTCTCGCCGGCCGCCCCGAACGCATCGCCCGCGACAGGTCTGGTCGGCCCCCGGGGCGACAGGCCGAGGGTCTCCGGGCCGCAGCGCGGCGGATTGACAACGTGGGGAGCGCGACCACATCTACCGCGGCTCAGGACCCGGAAGGTTGTTGCATGCCCGTCGTCGTCGTCGAGTCGCCCGCCAAGGCCAAGACAATCAACAAGTATCTGGGCGACGACTACACCGTCCTCGCCTCGTTCGGACATGTCCGCGACCTGCCGCCGAAGGACGGGTCGGTCGATCCCGACCACGACTTCGAGATGAAGTGGGAGGTGGCGTCCGACAGCCAGAAGCACGTCCGCGCCATCGCCGAGGCGCTCAAGGACGACCCGGCGCTGATCCTCGCCACCGACCCCGACCGCGAGGGCGAGGCGATCTCGTGGCACCTCGAGGAGGCGCTGAGGAAGCGCCGGGCGCTGAAAAAGGACACGCCCGTTAGCCGCGTCGTATTCAACGCCATCACCAAGACGGCGGTGACCGAGGCGATGAAGAACCCGCGCCGCGTCGACGTCGAGCTGGTCGAGGCCTACCTCGCCCGCCGCGCGCTGGACTACCTCGTGGGCTTCAAGCTGTCGCCGGTGCTCTGGCGCAAGCTGCCCGGGGCGAAGTCCGCGGGCCGCGTCCAGTCGGTCTGCCTGCGCCTCATCGTCGAGCGCGAGATGGAGATCGAGGCCTTCAAGGCGCGCGAGTACTGGACGGTCGCGGCCCGGCTCGAGACCCCGCGCGGCGAGGCGTTCGAGGCGCGCCTCGTCCTCCACGGCGGCCAGCGGCTCGACCGCTTCGGCCTGCCCGACCGCGCCACCGCCGAGATCGCGGTGCAGGCGGTGGCCTCTCGCGCGCTCCACGTGGCTTCGGTGGAGGCCAAGCCCGGCACGCGCTCGCCCGCCGCCCCCTTCATGACCTCGACGCTCCAGCAGGAGGCGTCCCGCAAGTTCGGGATGGGC
>CAYMRW010000296.1:0-3645 GCA_964392825.1 uncultured Rhodobacterales bacterium | reverse complement strand
CCATCGCCTCGGCGATCTCGCGGTCGAGGACGGCGGTGCGCACCGTGCGCCCGTCTGCCGAATCGCGGACGACGACGCCCTTGTCCATGTCCTGGGCAATGGCGAGGCAGGCGCCAGGCTCGTTGAGGCGACGCAGCACGCGGCGCGCCTCGCGCTCCAGCGTCTCCTCGGTGGGCGTCTCGGGGGGTGTGAAGGCGGCGGTCATCGGCAAGGATTCCCTCCTCGATCGGTCGCTGTATTCGGCGAAGTAGGATGCGCCGAGACGCCGCAGCGCCTCGTCGACCAGGGGGTCGTCCCGCTGGCTCTCGAGCCGCCGTACCTGCCGCAGGATCGTCGAGGCATGGCAGCCGGCATGCCGCGCCAGCTCGCGTATCGAGCGACCGGTCACGGTATGGACGAGATAGTGTCGTGCCGCCGGCGGAACCCAGGGAGGAAGGTTGGCGTGAGGCCTGCCCAGGGTCTCCGTCTTCGTCACATCGCCCTCCAGATCAATCGCCGCCCCAGGGACTTGTCCACGACTTCAAGCAACTGCCGGTTGTTACCGGTTCTGAGCCGTGCGGCGAAATTCGTTTCGGGCAGGGTGGTTGCCCGCCTTGAACAATGTAGAAAGGGAACGCACGGAGATCCCACCCACACGGCAACACTCGCAATGGTTGTAACAACGTCCTTTTCGCCTGCATAGCCGAGAAAGGATGTTCGATGACCGACTTCGTGGGGGTACTGAATTCGCTGCGCCGGCCGCGCCTCCTAATCCGCGCGGCCCGCTTCGGATTGCGGGACTACAATCGCGAGCGTGACCTGCGCCGGCTGGTGCAGTCGGAGACGCTTCCGACCCCGACGGGGGCGATCCCGACCCTGATCGCCGAGGAGCAGAGGATCGAGGCGACGCGGCGCGCCCGCGACGCCTCCTACAGCCCGGCGCGGCACGTGGCGCTTCTCGTGGCCCTCATCGCGGAGATCCGGCTCCTCCCCGGCCCCGCAGGCTGAGTCCTAGGCGCGGGGCGGCTTGCCGAGGTGCTTGCGCAACCGCGAGGGCGTCGACCGGGTGCGGTTGCGGTACGGGTTCTTGTCCGCCTGCGACCGGAACGTCAGGCGGATCGGCGTACCCGGCATGTCGAAGTCGTTGCGCAAGCCGTTGATCAGATAACGCGCATAGGCCTCGGGCAGCTTGTCCGGATGCGAGGCCATCACCACGAAACCCGGCGGGCGGGTCTTGACCTGCGTGGCATAGCGCAGACGGATGCGCCGCCCGCCCGGAGCCGGCGGCGGGTGCGCCGCCACCATCTCCATCAGCCAGCGGTTCAGGGGCCCCGTGGCGACGCGGCGGTTCCAGACCTCGTGCGCGTGCAGCACGGCGCGGCGCAGCCGGTCGAGGCCCTGACCCGTCACCGCGGACACCGCGACGAGCGGCGCGCCGCGAAGCTGCGGCAGCAGCCGGTCAAAGGCCTCGCGCAGCTCCCGCAGGCGCGTCTGCCGGTCCGTGACCAGATCCCACTTGTTGACGGCCACGACCACCGCCCGTCCCTCGCGTTCGGCGAGGTCGGCGATGCGCAGATCCTGCTGTTCGAACGGGATCGCGGCGTCGAGGAGGACGACGACCACCTCGGCGAACCGGACCGCGCGCAGTCCGTCGGCGACCGAGAGCTTCTCGAGCTTCTCCTGGACCTTGGCCTTCTTGCGCATGCCCGCCGTGTCGAAGAGGCGGATCGGCACGCCGTCCCAGGCCAGACGGACCGAGATGGCGTCGCGGGTGATCCCCGCCTCAGGCCCGGTCAGAAGGCGCTCCTCGCCGAGGAGCGCGTTGATCAGCGTCGACTTGCCCGCGTTGGGTCGGCCGACCACGGCGACCTGCACCGGCTTGCCGACGTCGGGCGCGGCGTCGACGTCGACGCCGGTCGCGGGCAGCGCCCCGGTCTCTTCGGCGTCGGCCGCCTCGGCAGCATCGGCGAGAGGGGCGATACGCACCGCGAGATCGGCCATCCCCTCGCCGTGCTCGGCGGAGACGGGCACCGGTTCGCCGAGGCCCAGCGTCCAGGCATCGAGGATGCCGGCTTCGGCGGCCCGCCCCTCGCACTTGTTGGCGACGAGGATCACCTCGGTGCCGGCCCTGCGCAGGATGCCGGCCAGGATCTCGTCCACGGGCGTCACGCCGGCGCGTGCGTCGACGACGAAGAGGCAGACGTCGGCCGCGGCGATGGCGCGTTCGGTCAGGCGCCGCATCCGCGCCGGCAGGCTGTCGTCGGTCGCGTCCTCGAGGCCCGCCGTGTCGATCACCGTAAAGCGCAGGTCGCCCAGGCGCGCGGCGCCCTCGCGCAGATCGCGGGTGACCCCCGGCGTGTCGTCGACGAGCGCCAGCCGCTGGCCGACGAGACGGTTGAACAGCGTCGACTTGCCGACGTTCGGACGGCCTACGATGGCGAGGGTCAGCGGCATGATGCGCTCTCGTTTGCCGGCGATCGGCGCACCGGGGCGGCGCGTCGTCGGGCCGGTCTCAGCGGTAGGCGTTGAGCCGTCCGCCCGCGTCGGTGACGAGGAGAAGCCCGTTCGCGATCACCGGGTTCGAGGCGGCGCCGCCGGGGAGCCCGGTCGTCGCGACAAGGCGCCCCGTCGACGGGTCGAAGGCGCGGATGAAGCCGTCGCCGCTCGCCACGACGAGCTGGCCGCCGGCGAGGACCGGACCGTAATGCGCATAGACCCCCTGCCGCCGCCGGACCCGCTCGGTGGTGAAGAGCGGCAGCTGCGCGCCCCAGATGCGGTCGCCGGTGCGCGCGTCGAGGCGGACAAGCTCGTTGGCGTCGCTGACGACGAAGACGCTGCCGCCGACGACGACCGGGGGGCTCAGCGCCCCCTCCTCCGCGGTCCAGAGCCGCTCGCCCGTCGCCGCCTCGACGGCGATGGTCCGGCCGCTCGGGTTGCCGGCGTAGACGATGCCGCCGGCGAGCACCGGGTCGCCCGTCACGTCGTCGATGCCCGCATAGGCACGCCCGAGGCGGGCGCCGGCGACGGCGGTGGCCCAGACCCGCGCGCCGTCGCGATCGACCGCGATCAATTCGCTCGAGTTCATCGGGAAGTAGGCGCGCGTCCCGTCCACGG
Source organism: uncultured Rhodobacterales bacterium (assembly GCA_964392825.1). Lineage (GTDB taxonomy): Bacteria > Pseudomonadota > Alphaproteobacteria > Rhodobacterales > Rhodobacteraceae > Roseitranquillus. The sequence goes on along the minus strand of CAYMRW010000296.1, from coordinate 552 downwards.
CCGGCGCCGCGCCGCCGTCGATCCCGGCCGGGCTCGGCACGCCTGCCACCTCCCAGAGGATGCGGCCGTTGCGCGCGTCGATGGCCCAGCCGCGGCTGTCGCGCGAGACCGCGTAGACGACGTCGCCGAGAACCGTGGGGGCGCCGAGCGCCGCCGCCTGGAGGTCCTGACGCCACACCTCGGCGCCGGACGCGGCGTCGAGAACCACGAGTTCGCCGAACCCGGTCGTCGCATAGACGCGGCCGCCAAGGGCCGCGAGGCCGCCGCCCGAGGCGTCGTTCGCCCGTTCCCCGGGCGGCGTCAGGTCACGCGCCCACAGGACCTGCCCGTTCAGGCCGACCGCCGACAGGCGCGCACGGCTGTCCATGGCGAAGACCCTGCCGCCGGCGACCACGGGTTCGGCGTAGATGCGGTGGCGGCGGCTCGATCCCCGGCCGATATCGACGCTCCAGACCCGTTCGAGCGGCAGCGTCAGCGCCGAATGGCCCGGGGAATGTGCGGGATTGAGCGCCTTCTGGTTCCACTCGGCCCGCGCCACGGGCGCCGGCAGGG
>CAYMRW010000295.1:0-3671 GCA_964392825.1 uncultured Rhodobacterales bacterium | reverse complement strand
GACGCCGACGACATGCGCGTGCAGACCCGTGGCGAGTTCGGCGGCCTCGGCATCGAGGTCACGCAGGAGGAAGGCTTCGTCAAGGTCGTCTCGCCCATCGACGGCACGCCCGCCGACGAGGCCGGGATCGAGGCGGGCGACTTCATCACCCATGTCGACGGAGAGTCGGTGCTGGGCCTGACCCTCGACGACGCCGTCGAGATGATGCGCGGCCCGGTCGGCTCGGAGATCGTCATCACGGTCGTCCGCGAGGGGCGCGAGGAGCCGTTCGACGTCACCATCGTCCGCGACACCATCACGCTGACCGCCGTGCGCACCCGCACCGAGGGCGAGACCGTCGTCCTCCGCGTCACCACGTTCAACGACCAGACCTTTCCCAACCTCGAGGAGGGGATGCAGGAGCAGATCGACGCGCTGGGCGGGATGGAGAACGTCAACGGCTTCGTCCTCGACCTGCGCAACAACCCGGGCGGGCTCCTGACGCAGGCGATCAAGGTCTCGGACGCCTTTCTCGACGAGGGCGAGATCGTCTCGACCCGCGGCCGCGACCCGCAGGACGGCGAGCGCTACAACGCGACCGAGGGCGACCTGGCCGACGGCAAGCCGATGGTCGTGCTCATCAACGGCGGCTCGGCCTCGGCGTCCGAGATCGTCGCCGGCGCCTTGCAGGATCACCGCCGCGCGATCGTCGTCGGCACGAAGTCCTTCGGCAAGGGCTCGGTGCAGACGGTCATGCCGCTACGCGGCGACGGGGCGATGAGGCTGACGACAGCACGCTACTACACGCCGTCCGGGCGTTCGATCCAGGCGCTCGGCGTCTCGCCCGACATCGTCGTGGCGCAGCCGCCGCAGGAGGTGGCCGAGGAGATCGCGGAGGAGACCGAGGAGGAATCGACGCCGTCGCGCCTGCGCACGGAAAGCGACCTTCGCGGCAGCCTCGAGAACGACTCGATGACCGACGACGAGCGCGAGCAGGCGCTCGAGGAGCAGCAGGCGGCCGAGCAGGCGGCCCAGCTCCGCGAGGAGGATTACCAGCTCGCCTACGCCATCGACATCCTCAAGGGGCTGACCGCCCTGAACGGCGAGGAGATGGCGGCTCGCGCGGACAACTGACGACGACCGGGTCGGCTCGCCCCTCTAGCGGAACGTCACGCTGAGGGACGGGTCGCCCGGCAGCCCCTCGTAGGTGGCGGTGACCGTCATGCCGGCGCGGGGTTCGTGCAGCGGGCCGATCGAGCCGACGCTGACCAGATCGCCTTCCGCGAACGTCACCCCGCTGTCGCGCAGCCACAGCACGGCGTTCAGCGGGTGGCCGAGGACAGCGGCTCCCGGCGCGGCGGACAGTTCGTTCCCGTCGGCGTCGGTAAGGCGGACCGTCATCTCGGCGAGCGCCCGCAGCATGTCGGCCTCGCGCGGTTCGATCGCGGGCCCGAGAACCCCGTGGCGGGCGCCCACGTTGATCGCCGTGATCGAGGGACCGTCCAGCGTGCGCGGATCCGCGACGTAGAGGTCGGGAAGCTCGATGAACGGGTGGATGGCGTCGATCGCCGCCAGGACCTCCTCGGGCGAACGCGCTTCGTTGACCGCGGCATCGCCGATGACGACGATCAGGTCCGCCTCGAACCGCGGCACGGTTCCGAACGCCGCGTCGATCGTCGCCCCCGCCTCCATCAGCATGCCGTCGAGCAGGCGGCCGCGCACCGGCTCGTCTACTCCGAACGCCTCCTGCGCCGGCGCGCTGGTCAGGCCCGCCTTGTAGCCCACGGGCACCCCCCATGCCTCGCTCAGCCGGGCGACCAGCTTGTCCTGCGCGCAGAGACCGTCCTCCACGCTCTCGACCTCCGGCGTTTCGGCCGGCGTCGCGCTCAGAATCGCCTCGGCAAGCGCCGCGATCTCGGCGTCGCCCGGGCAGGCGGCGAGGGCCGATCCAGCCGCCACCGCCATGACGGCCGCGCCCGTCATCGTCCGTCCGATCCTGGTCATCGCAAGGCTCCCCCCTCTTCCACGCATGGTCTGCCCGGAGGATAGGCGCGTCTGCGTCCTTCGGCCAAGGTCTGGATGCGGCCCCGGCCCCATGCGGTGCGGCGCTAGTTCACGCGCTTCGCCACCGGGGCGGAGCCAGATGCCCGGAGGAGTTCGAGACCGACCTGCCCGGCCAGGGACACGAGAACCGGCGCGATGTCGGGCCGCACCATGCAGACGGCGATCAGCAGGGCGTCTTCGCGCTCGCCCTGCGCGGCCGCCGCGACCATGGCCGCGAACGCCGTCTCGTCGGTACCGGCATGGCGACATTCGGGATTTCGGTACGACAATGGTCGTCGCGCCTGGCACCGCGCCAGCTCGCAGAGCTCGGCAAAGCGGGCCATCAGCCGCGCGCCCCGCTCGGCCCCGACGTGCCGCGCGAGCGATGTCGATAGCGCGTGACGCGTGTCTTCGCCTGCGTGGAACAGCCGAAGGGTGCAAACCACGGTCGCCTCGAGCGGCCCGAGGTCGGCGACACGGCCGACGGCGACCGGCGGACCGGATCCGAGATCGCTCATGGCCGCCGGCTCCACTCTTGCCGCCCGGTGATCGGTGCGTAGCGATCGAGGATCACCTCCACCACCGCGTCGACGGGCGCATCACCCGACGCGGCGCCCGAGAGCATCTGCGCGATCAGATCGGTCTGATCGGCGCACCGACCGGGATCGTCCCGCCTCGACATTCGCCACCTCCGCGCTGCTTTGGCTATTCCTGATTAATCTAGTCGGACATGTCAACGTTTCGTCCGTCGAGGTCGTCGCCTAGGGTGCGCCATGACCGCCGTGCTGCCGCTTCGCCCCTGCGTCGGGATCGTCCTGGCCAACCCGGCCGGACTGGTCTTCGCCGGCCAGCGGGTCGACACGCCCGGGGCGTGGCAGATGCCCCAGGGCGGCATCGACCAGGGGGAGGCGCCGCGCGCCGCGGCGCTGCGGGAGCTCGCGGAGGAGACGGGGCTGGCCCCCGGGGCGGTTAAGGTCGAGGCCGAGGCGCCGGAGTGGATCGATTACGAGCTTCCGGCGCACCTCGTCGGCAAGGTTTGGAAGGGGCGCTTCCGCGGGCAGACGCAACGGTGGTTCTTGATGCGCTATGGCGGTCCCGACGCCGCGGTGGACCTCTTTGCGCACGACGTGGAGTTCTCGCGCTGGCGGTGGATGGCGCCGGCGGACCTGATCGAGCGGATCGTGCCGTTCAAGCGCGGCGTCTACGAGAGGGTCTTCCACCTCTTCGCCGACCGACTGGCGTCCGGAGGCGCGCTGCGGCCGTAGGACGCGCCGCCGGCCGGGCGGACTCGCCATGAGAACGAAAGGTGAATAGTGTCAGGGGACCATGTTCGCCGAACTCGACGCCACCTCGAACTTCACCTTCCTCACCGGCGGATCGCACCCCGAGGAGCTGGTCGACCGCGCCACGCGGCTCGGCCTCGGCGCCATCGCCATAGCCGACGAGAACAGCGTCGCGGGCATCGTCCGCGCCCATGCGCACCTCCGCGAGATCGCTCGTCAGTTGCAGGAGGCGGCGGAGGCCGGCCTCGCGCCCTGGGCCGTGCCCGACGCCCCGTACGAGCGCTATCCGGGCCTCGCCGACGCGTCCCGCGCCGGTCCGTCCGCAGCCGAGGCGGAGGGGGCGGAGGGGGCGGTCGCCGCGCCGCC
>CAYMRW010000294.1:0-3677 GCA_964392825.1 uncultured Rhodobacterales bacterium | reverse complement strand
GAACCCCGGCGTGTAGGCGACCGTCCCCTGCCCCGAGAAGCCCTCCGCCTCGATCGTGTAGTGGTCCTCCAGCCGGGAATAGGCATTGAGGCCGGGATGCACCCACGGCAGGTGGTAGCTCTCGCAGTAGTTCTCGACGGCGAGCTTCCAGTTGCAGGCCACGTCGAGAGTGAAGCGGCCGTCGGGCACGAACGGTCCCGCGACGTCGTCCCAGCGCTCGCTCAGCGGCGCCGCCCAGTCGCGGAACGGTCCGGCTTGGCCGTCGACGTTGATCCAGACGACGCCGCGCCAGACCGCGGACGGCACTTCGATCAGGCCGAGTTCGGCGCGGTCGATACCCTCGGCGTGATTGATGCCGGGGCCGCCCACATGCGGCGTCGCCCTGAGCGTGCCGTCGTGGTCGTAGCACCACGAATGGTAGGGGCAGCGGATCGCCCCCTCGATCCGCCGCGGCGCGGCCACGAGGATCATGCCGCGGTGCCGGCAAACGTTCTGGAATACCCGAACCGCGCCATCGCGGCCGCGGAGGGCGAGGAGCGGCACGCCGGCGAACGACACCGGGTGCGCGTCGCCCGGCGAAGCGACGTCGGCCTCGAGGCAAAGCCCCGACCACGCCCCGAAGAGCACCGCCTGCCGCTCGGCATCCCAGACCGCCGGGTGGACGTAATGGCCATTCGGAAGACCGCGGGTCGTGCCGATCGGTCGAGCCGCCGCGGACGGGTCCTGCGCCAGATCGCGTGCCATCGAGACCTCCGGGGTTCGTCCTTCTGCAAGCCTGCACCGCCGCGACCGGCCAACGCGTTCCAGCGGCGACATCCGCTGGCCTCGCCGCGACACTGGCCACGACACCGGCCACGACATTGAGCGCGACACCGGCCGCGGCGGCGACGGGCCGCCCCGCGGATCCGTCCTGGCCCTTGCCGGCGTGGCCAATCGGCGCATCTCGGCCAGAAGGAGGGAGCGCGCATGGAACGCGTCGAGATCACGGACGGACTGTCGCTCAGCCGCATCGTCTACGGCATGTGGCGCCTTGGCGACGACGCCGACCGCTCGGCCGACCGCGTTCGCGCCAAGGTCGAGGCCTGCCTCGCGCAGGGAATCACGACCATGGATCAGGCCGACATCTACGGCGACTACGAGAGCGAGACGCTGTTCGGCGCCGCGCTCCGCGCCGATCCCTCGCTCCGCGACCGGATCGAGGTGGTGACCAAGACCGGCATCTGCCTGATCTCGGGCAAGCATCCGGCGCGGAGGGTCAAGCACTACGACACCTCGGGCGCCTACATCGCGGCACAGATCGAGGCGAGCCGGCGGAACATGGGCGTCGACGTCATCGACGTGCTGCTGCTGCACCGCCCCGACCCGCTCATGGACCACCGCGAGACCGGCGCCGCGCTCGACGCGGCGGTGTCGGCGGGCAAGGTCCGCGCCGTCGGCGTCTCGAACTTCCGCCCCTGGGACTGTGAGCTTCTGCAGTCGGCGATGCAGACGCGCCTCGTCCTCAATCAGATCGAGTTGAGCCTGATGCGGACGAGCCCCTTCGTCGACGGCGACGTCGCCTGGCACCAGCAGCGCGACCTGCCGCTGATGGCATGGTCGCCGCTGGCCGGCGGTCGCCTTGTCGGCAGCCGTGCGCCGGCCACGCTCAACGCCGCGATGCAGGCCATCGCCGAGCGGCACGGTGTCGACGCCTCGGCGGTGGCGCTGGCGTGGCTCCTGCGGCACCCGGCGCGCATCATGCCGGTGATCGGCACCAACAACCTCGACCGCCTCGGCGCCGCGGCGGAGGCGCTCTCGGTGGACCTCGACCGCGAGACCTGGTTCGACCTGCTCAGCCGCGCCACCGGACAGGAGGTTCCGTGAGCCGCATGGAGGCATTCGAGCCCGGCCCCGACACCGAGCGCGACTTCCGCCGGGCGCTCGGCCGCTTCGCGACCGGCGTGACGGTGGTCACCTGCGCGAGCGAACTCGGCCCGCTCGGCATCACTGCCAACAGCTTCTCGAGCGTCTCGCTCGACCCGCCCCTCGTGCTCTGGTCGCCGGCGCGGAGCTCGGCGCGCTTCGACGCGTTCACCGCGGCCCGCCACTTCGCCATCCATGTCATGGGCGAGGATCAGGTGGAGACGTGCCTGCGCTTCACCCGATCCGGAGACGACTGGGACGGCCTCGCCTGGGAGCCCAACGGCGACGGCGTCCCCGTCCTCCCCGACTGCCTGGCCCGGTTCGACTGCGTCGCCCATGCGGTGCACGACGGCGGCGACCACGCCATCGTCGTGGGCCGGGTCGGCTCGGTGCGCCGCGGCAAGGGCGGACGCCCGCTCCTGTTCGCCGACGGCACCTATGGACGTTTCCTCCCCGATGCCTGAAGGCGCCGTCCATCCCCAGGCAGGCTTAGCCTGCGACGCCGAACGCACCGGACCGTGACCTCGAAGCCGGGACCCGCGACGTGCCTCCGGCAGCCGGATCGAACGCCCGAGGACCGGTCGTGGGCGGGCGCCAACCTGCTCCGCGGCGGCGACGCCGATTGCCGGGCCGAGCTGCCCGCACGATAGACGCGCGAGACGAGCGCAGGGAACCGAGGTCGGGGGCGCGGCAGGCCGACCGGGATCGACGAAACGACAATACGCCCATCACCGACATGTCGGTCCCGGCAGACGCGCAGAGGGCAAGGCGGGACCGACGCTGAGGGCCGTTTCAGGCGCAGCCGGCGGGCGGGACGCGTTCAGGGGCGCCAGGCCAGGAAGTTCGCGATCAGGCGCAGGCCGGCCGTCTGGCTCTTCTCCGGGTGGAACTGGGCGCCCACCATCGTGTCGCGCGCGACGACGGCGGTGATCTCCTCGCCGTACTCGGCCCAGGCGAGCCGCGTCGCGGGATCGGCGACCTCCATATGGTAGGAATGGACGAAGTAGACGTGGTCGCCGGTTCCGATGCCGGCGAGGACCGGGTGCGGGTGATCGACGACGAGATCGTTCCACCCCATGTGCGGCACCTTGAGCCCCGGGCTCGGCGCTATCGGCCGGACCTCTCCGTCGATCCAGCCGAACCCGGGCGTCGGGCGGTACTCGTGTCCGGTCGTGGCCATGAGCTGCATGCCGACGCAGATGCCGAGGAAGGGCCTGCCGCGCCGCGCCACCACCTCGACGATGGCCTCGTGCAGTGCGGGCCGGGCGAGGAGGGCGTCGCGGCAGGCGGGGAACGCGCCGTCGCCGGGCAGGACCAGACGGTCCGCCGCCGCCACCTCCTCCGCCCGGTCGGTGACCCGCACTGGGCCGGCGCCGGACTCGGCCGCCATGCGCTGGAACGCCTTCTCGGCCGAGTGCAGGTTGCCGGCCTCGAAGTCGACGAGGACCGTCGTCACAGGCGGCCCTTGGTCGACGGGATGGCGTCGGCCCGGCGCGGATCCACCTCGACGGCCTCGCGCAGGGCGCGCGCGACGGCCTTGAACGTCGCCTCGGCCACGTGGTGCGCGTTGATCCCAACGAGCCGCGTGACGTGTAGCGTGACGCCGCCGTGCACCGACAGCGCCTGGAAGAACTCGCGCACGAGTTCGCTGTCGAAGCCGCCGATCCGGCCGGCGCTGAAGGTCACGTCCCAGCAGAGGTAGGGGCGGCCGGAGAGGTCGAGCGCGGCCTGCACCAGGGCATCGTCCATCGGCAGCAGGCAGGCGCCGTAGCGGC
>CAYMRW010000293.1:1572-3679 GCA_964392825.1 uncultured Rhodobacterales bacterium | reverse complement strand
CGACGATGGCGCCGAGCGGGCTGCCCAAGCCGCCGACGATCGCCGCGGCGAAGACCGGCAGCAGGAGCTGGAAGTAGGTAAAGGGCTTGAAGGTCTTGTCGAGGCCGTAGAGCACCCCGGCGATGGTGGCGAGCGCGGCGACGAGGATCCACGTGATCGCAACCACCCGTTCGGGATCGATCCCCGAGAGCAGCGCCAGATCCTCGTTGTCGGAGAAGGCGCGCATCGATTTCCCGGTACGGGTGCGGTTCAGGAACCAGAAGAGGGCGCCGACGACCACCATCGCCGTGACGACGGTGATGACCTGCGTCGTGCGGATCGCCAGTCCCTCCTGAAGGCCGGTCATCTCGCGAAAGTCGCGCGCCGTCAGGACGAAGCGCGCGCCGTCGTCGAAGCTCTGGTCGTCGACCCCGATGATGAAGCGGACGATGCCGTTCATAACGAACATGACGCCCATCGAGACGATCACCAGCACGACGGGCGAGACCCGCTGCTTGCGGTAGAAGCGATACACCAGCCGGTCCGTCGCGAGGAGCAGGAGGGCGGTTCCGATGATCCCGGCCGGCAGCGCGATGAGCGCTGTGGGCAGGGGCCCGAAACTCACGCCCAAGGCCTGCAGGCCCCACGTCGCGAGGATCGTGACCATGGCGCCGAACGCCATCGTGTCGCCGTGGGCGAAGTTCGAGAAGCGCAGGATCCCGTAGACGAGGGTGACGCCGAGCGCCCCCAGCGCCAACTGCGCGCCATAGGCCGTCGCCGGGACCAGGACGAAGTTCGCAAGCGCGACGAGCGCGTTCAGGAGATCCAAGCCGAGCGCCTTCCGGTCAGTCCCGGCGACGATGCCGGTTCGCGTATCAAATCAGGCCTCGGCGCCGCCTCCAAGCCCGGATGGCACCGCGCCGCGCGATCGCAACCGACGGTCGAGCACCATGTGTCTCGCACGGTTCCAGGCGCTCATGGACGGTCGAGGACGTGACGCGGACGAAATCAATGGCGGCGCAGCCATCATCCCACGGGCCTAGAGCAGGAAACGCGGTTCCGGCCGTGCGCGTTTGGAACAGCACGCCGCGATCTCCGGTCCGGTCGATCGGTTTCGCGAGTCCGACGATACCGCCGCTCTCGGGCGGCAGCACCCGCACGCGGAACTGGTCGATGCGGTTCAGAGGCAGGGAGCGTCCCCAAGCGGCTTCTCGGATCTCGTTCCGGACACGGCGCGGGGAAGGCGCATGCCTGCGGGTCCGGCGACAGCGATTCGACGGATGCCGGGGCCAGCCACGCACCCGCGGGCGTTCTAGCCTCCGAGAAAGGTCCGCCTGACCTCCGTGTCGGCGAGGAGCGCCGCGCCCGTGTCCGTGTACGCGTTCTGTCCCTGGACGAGGACGTAGCCTCGGTCCGCGATCTCGAGCGCCTGTCGCGCGTTCTGCTCGACCATCAGGATCGAGATGCCGGTGCGGGCGACCTCGATTATCCGGTCGAAGAGCTCGTCCATGACGATGGGCGAGACCCCCGCGGTCGGCTCGTCGAGCATCAGCACCTCGGGCTTGGTCATGAGCGCCCGACCGACGGCGACCTGCTGTCGCTGCCCGCCCGAGAGTTCTCCCGCCGCCTGCTTTCGCTTTTCGCGCAGGATCGGGAACAGCTGGTAGACCTGCTCCATCGTCTCGCGGAAATCGTCGCGGCGGAGGAAGGCGCCCATCTCGAGGTTCTCCTCCACGCTGAGCGAGGTGAAGACGTTGGACGTCTGGGGGACGAAGGCCATGCCGTGGCCGACGCGCTCCTGCGGACTGTGGCCGGTGATGTCGGTGCCGCCGATCCGCACGGCGCCCCGGCGCAGGTTCAGCATGCCGAACACGGCCTTCATGGCGGTCGACTTGCCGGCGCCGTTCGGGCCCACGATGACCGCGATCTGGCCGCGATCGACCGAGATCGTGCAGTCGTGCAGGATGTCGGCGGCGCCGTAGCCGCCCGTCATGCCCTCGCCCAGAAGGGCGAAATCCTGTGCGCCCTTGCCGCTATCGAGCATGTCGGCCCGGGGTTCGGTGCGTGGATGCCGATGCACATCCCATGCGCATCCCATGCACACCCCATGCGCATGACGTGCGCCTCA
>CAYMRW010000293.1:0-1562 GCA_964392825.1 uncultured Rhodobacterales bacterium | reverse complement strand
CAGGATGTCGGCGGCGCCGTAGCCGCCGGTCATCGCCTCGCCGATCAGGAAGGGCTCGCCGGGCGCCGCCTGCGGGGCAGGGGTCATGCCCCGATGGCCTTGTTCTTGGGGCCGGTTCCCAGGTAGGCCTCGATCACGCGTTCGTCGGACATCACCTCCTCGGCGCTGCCCTCGGTGAGGACCCGTCCTTCGGCCATGACGATGACGGGATCGCAGAGGCGCTTGATGAACTCCATGTCGTGCTCGATCACGCAGAAGGTGTAGCCGCGTTCGCGGTTCAGGCGTCGGATGGCGTCCGCGATCGTTCCGAGGAGCGTTCGGTTCACGCCGGCCCCAACCTCGTCGAGGAACACGATCTTGGCATCGACCATCATGGTGCGCCCCAGTTCGAGAAGCTTTTTCTGGCCGCCCGAGAGGTTGCCCGCCTTCTCATCGGCGAGGTGCGAGATCGTCAGGAAGTCGAGCACGTCGTCGGCGCGTGCGGCGAGCGCCGCCTCCTCCTCGCGGATGCGGCGGCGGCCGAACCAGGTCTGCCACAGCCGTTCGCCGCTCTGGTTTGGCGGCACCATCATCAGGTTCTCGCGCACCGTCATCGAGGAGAACTCGTGCGCGATCTGGAACGTACGCAGAAGGCCCCGGTAGAAGAGCTCGTGCGGCGGCAGCCCGGTGATGTCCTCGCCGTCCATCACGACGGTGCCCGACGTCGGCTTCAGGACCCCGGCGATGACGTTGAAGAGGGTCGACTTGCCCGCGCCGTTCGGCCCGATCAAACCGGTGATGGAACCGCTTTCTATCCTTAGCGTTGCACCGTCGACGGCGTGGAAACCGCCGAAGTGCTTGTGTACGTCGTTTACGGCGATCATGTCCCCAATCCCCGCAGGCAAGCGATCGGCGTTCTGTCCCCAAACCGCCGACCGCTCGGCTCCATCCGTCAAGGGAACGGCCCGGTGGTCCTACACCGGGCCGTTCTTCTGCGTCAGCGGAAGGTGACTGTCGTGTAGTCGCCGTTCTCGATCGTGTATTCGCGGTAGCTCCCGGCGGCCTCGCCTGGTCCGATGAGTTCGACCCCGGTGCCGCCGACGTAATCGATCTCACCGCCTTCGGCGAGGATCTCGAGCCCCCTCGCGAGTTCGCCCGGCAGGATCGGCTCGCCCGGCGCGTTGGCGACGTCGAGGAGGTGCTCCGCCGCCGCCGCCGAGGTGGCCTCGCCCCCCGCCTGCATCGCGAGCGCGATCAGCGCCGCCGCGTCATAGCTCTCCCGCGTGAACGTGCTTTCGGCGTTCACGCCGGCGGCCGTGGCTGCCTCGTTGAACTTGGTGGGACCCTCGCCCTCGGACGACGGCTGCGCGCCGAAGGAGCCCTCGATCATGTCCCCCATGCTGTCGAGAAGGGCGTCCGAATACATCCCGTCGCCGAAGACGAAGGTGTCGAAAGCGCCGGTGTCGGTGGCGGCCTGGATGATCCCCCGGCCGCCCTGGTCGGCATAGCCGAAGACCGCAAGCACCTCGCCGCCCGCCGCGTCGAGCGCCGCGATCTCGGCCGAGTAGTCGGCCTTGCCGTCC
>CAYMRW010000292.1:0-3706 GCA_964392825.1 uncultured Rhodobacterales bacterium | reverse complement strand
TCGATGTCGCCGCCGCGGCGGTCGAGCATGGCGCCGATCTCGGTCCGCTCGGTCCTGAGGAGGCTGATCCCCTCGATCAGGAGGTCGAAGAACTTGGTCTGCCCCGACCGGTCCGAGACGAGGAAGGTCACGGCGAACGGCGCCTGCCCGCGCAGGTTGGCGGTGGCGCCGACCTCGACGAAGGACTGCACCGGACGGGCGTTCTGCACCACCACCTGCCCGCCGATGAATTCGCGGAAGCGCCGGCCGTACTTGCGCGCCATGTAGCCCTGGAACGCCTCTGTGAAGGCGCGGAGCTGCGCCCGGCTCGCGCGCCGCGCGTCGGGGCCGAGCGCGGACTGGGCGATGGTCGGCACGTCGGCATAGCGGGCGAAGATGCGCTCGAAGTCGCGGTACATCGCGCCCTCGCCGCGGCCCGAATTGATCACGGCGTTGATGTCCGAGGTCGCGCTCTGGATCAGCGCCGCCGCCTGGTCGGCGGTCAGCGCCGCCGCGGGTCGCGCCACGCAGGCGGCCGCAAGGACGGCGAGGGCGCCGCGGCGGGTCAGGTCAGTCGAGAACGTCTTCATAGGGGTCGAAGTAGTCCGCCCCCGCCTCTCCGACGAGTTCGAAGCTGCGGTTCTGAAGGTAGACGTCGCGTGTCTGCACATAGCTGTCGGCGCTTTCATAAAGGATCTGGTCGAACGATTCGCCGAACGCCCCGCGATCGTTCAGCGTCTCGGTGACGAAGCCCACGAGGATCAGCGGGTTGGTCACGACGTCCACGGTGAAGCCCAGGGTGTCGCGCCGCGTCGACGGCCCGAGGAGCGGCAGTTCCTGATAGACGCCGGGGCCTACGCCCCAGACGTACAGGGTCTGCCCGAAATCGGCCTCCTGCCGCTCGAGCCCGAAGGACGACGCCGGATCGAAGATGCCGCCGACGCCGAGCGTCGCGTTGATCGTGAAGCGGAAGAAGTTGACGCCCGCCGCCTCGCCCTTTCCCTGCAGGACGTTGTTGGCGAGATAGCTGGGCGTGGCGACGAGGTCGCCGAAGTTCCCGACCCCTTCCCGGACCGGGCCGGGCAGTGCGACGTAGGCGCTGCCGGCCGTGCTAAGCACGCCCGAGTCGGCGCCGCGGTTGAACTCGTGCACGCGGCGGTTCTGTGCCTCGTAGGGATCGGGTACCGTGGTCTCGGGCGGCCGCGGTCCGGCACAGCCGGCGACGCCGACCATCACAGCGAGCAACACCCCCGCGCGGGAACCTGACATGAGAACCTTCCGATCCGCTTCGGCGCGCCGGAACGCTAAGTGTGCCCCGGCCGAAGCACAACCGCGGCATCGGGCGCTTTCGTCCCCCCGGACCCCGTGCTTAGGATGTGCAGGCGATCGGGCAAGGAGGGGACGGATGCGGGACAGGATCGAGGCGCGACTGCGGGAGATGGGGCTGGCGCTGCCCGACGCTCCGGCGCCGGCGGCGAACTACGTGCCCTGGGTCGTCGACGGCACGACGGTCTGGGTGTCGGGGCAGATCAGTGCGGGGCCGGAGGGACCGATCGTCGGCACGCTCGGCGCCGACCTCGCGGCAGAGCAGGGGGCCGAGGCGGCGCGCTTCTGCGCGCTGTCGCTCCTCGCACAGGTCAGGGCCGCCTGCGACGGCGACCTCGGCCGGCTGCGCCGCGTCATCAAGCTGACCGGATTCGTGAACTCCACGCCCGGCTTCACCGACCAGCCCAAGGTCATCAATGGCGCGTCCGACCTGATGGTCGAGCTGCTCGGCGATGCCGGGCGGCACGCCCGCTCGGCCGTCAGCGCCGCCTCGCTGCCCTTCGGCGTGGCGGTGGAGATCGAGGGTGTCTTCGCCATCGACTGACAAACGCAGGCCGTCCGGGGCATCGAACCCCGGACGGCCCGGCGCGACCGCCATCGCGCCCGGCGCCGCGCCGGGTCGGCCGCCGTTGCCGCCGACGTTCCTCGCCCGGCCGTTCGCGCATCGGGGCCTGCACGACGCCGCGGGGGGGCGGGTCGAGAACTCGATGCCGGCGTTCGAGGCGGCGGCGGCGGCGGGATACGGGATCGAGCTCGACGTGCAGCTCTCCGCGGACGGCGTCGCCATGGTCTTCCACGACGCGACGCTCGACCGTCTGACCGAGGCCCGCGGGCCCGTGCGCGCCTGCGGCGCGGAGGCGCTCGCCGCCCTCCGTCTCGGCGGGACCGGGGATCGCATCTCGACGCTCGCAGCGGTCGTGGCCCGCATCGGCGGGCGGGTCCCCTGTCTCGTCGAGCTCAAGGACCAGAGCGGCGATCTCGGCCCCGGCGACGGACGGCTCGAAGCCGCGGTGGCCCACAATCTCGCCGTCCACGATGGGCACGTCGCCGTCATGTCCTTCGCGCCCGACATGGTCGGACGCCTCGCCGCGCTCTCCCCGGCCGTGCCGCGTGGGCTGACGAGCGACGCGTTCGCCCCGGACGCCTGGCCCGGCGTGCCGGAGGGCCGCCTCGCCCACCTGCGGCGGATCGACGTCGACGCCGTCGGCGCCGCCTTCGTCAGCCACGACCGGCGCGACCTGGGCACGCTGCGTCTCGCCGAGCTTCGGGCGCAGGGCATGCCGATCGTGGCCTGGACCGTGCGCTCCCCGGCCGAGGCGGCGGCGGCGCGGTCCGCGGCCGCGGCCATCACGTTCGAGGGATACCGCCCGCCGCTCGGGACCGGGTCGCCCGGCGTCGCTTGACGCCCGGGACGGACACCCCACCTTGCGCCGCGTCGGCGAAGGGACCACCCGGGTGACCGTGCAGCAGACCGCCACCGCCAGCGACCGCATCGAGGTCGACGTCTTGTCCGGCCTCGACGCCATCCCGTCCCGCGACTGGGATGCCTGCGCCTGTCCCGAGGCGGCGGTCGGACGCCCCCGCGACCCCTTCACGACCCACAGCTTCCTGCAGGCGCTCGAGGCCTCGGGCAGCGTCGGTCGCGGCACCGGCTGGGAGCCGCATCACCTCGTCGCGCGGCGCGAGGGAGAGATACTGGCGGTCGCGCCGCTCTACGCCAAGTCGCACAGCCAGGGCGAATACATCTTCGACCACAACTTCGCCCACGCCTACGAAAGGTCGGGGGGCCGCTACTACCCCAAGCTGCAGATCGCCGTGCCGTTCACCCCCGCAACCGGGCGACGCTTTCTGGTCCGGCCAGGCTGCGAGGATCTTGGCCGGGCGGCGCTCGTGCAGGGCGCGCAGGCCTTCGCGGAACGGCATGGCGTCTCGTCGGTCCACGCGACCTTCTGCACCGCCGAGGAGGCGGCGGCGGGCGCACGCATGGGTCTCCTCCACCGCGTCACGCAGCAGTACCACTGGCGCAACGACGGCTACGCCACGTTCGACGACTTCCTCGCTTCGCTGGCCTCGCGCAAGCGCAAGGCGATCCGCAGGGAACGGGCGACGGCGCAGAGTTTCGGTGGCGAGATCGTGGCGCTGACCGGCGACGCGATCGAGCCCGCGCACTGGCAGGCCTTCTGGCGCTTCTATCAGGACACCGGGGCGCGGAAATGGGGCACGCCCTACCTGACGCGCGCCTTCTTCGACGCGGCGCACGACCACCTCCGCGACGACACGCTCCTCGTTCTCGCGCTGCGCGGCGGGCGGCCGGTGGCCGGGGCCCTCAACTTCATCGGGCGCGATACGCTCTACGGGCGCTACTGGGGCTGCGTCGAGGACCACGCCTGCCTGCATTTCG
>CAYMRW010000291.1:0-3710 GCA_964392825.1 uncultured Rhodobacterales bacterium | reverse complement strand
ACCGCGATCGAACTGACCGCGGTCGGCATGGCGTCGAACGCGCCGGTCTCGGGCACCTTCGTCATCGGCTCGGTCCTGGTCACGCCCGAGAACGCCGAGCAGTACTACTTCCCCGACTCGCCCTTCTGAAACAGCGCCACCGGGTGCTCGTGCGCGGGCGCCCGGGGCCGGCGGATCCTGCGCTGCCGCGGTCGGTGCTCGCTTGGGCCGGAGCCAGGCAGATCCGGACCGGGGGGGTTCAGCCTTCGATGACGTCGGCAGCGGGGCAGGAAAGGCGCCACGCAAGGCCTTCGGGATCGTAGTCGACGGACACCTCGCCGCGCGTGGCGAGCTGCACTAGGTCGCCCGTGACCCGCGAGCCGAAGCCGCGGCGGTCCGGGCGCGTGACCCTCGGTCCGCCGCGTTCGCGCCACGACAGGGCGAACCGGGGCCCCGAACCGCCGTCGCGGTCGACCGACCAGCAGATCGCTATGCGGCCGCTGTCGTTCGACAGCGCGCCGTACTTGGCGGCGTTGGTCGCGAGTTCGTGAAGCGCCATGCCGATGGCCTGCATCGCGTCCGCCGCCACGGGAAGGGGCGGACCGGCGATCTCGATGCGCGTGCCGACGAGGTCTGCGAAATGGGCGAGCTGCGAGCGGACCAGATCGGCGACCGGCACGGTCCGTCCGGCGTTTCGGACGAGGAGGTCCTGGGCCTCCGACAGCGCCTGCACCCGTTCGGCGAACCGGTCGACGAAGTCGTCGGCCCCCGACGCCGCCGTCTGCCGCGCGATCGCCTGGACGAGGCTCAGCATGTTCTTCAGCCGATGGTTCAGCTCGGCCGTGAGCTGCCGCGTCCGCTCCTCGTGCCGCTTGCGCTCGGAAACGTCGTTGAAAAGGATCGCCACGCGATCATCCTGCGGGCCGTCGACGCGAAAGGCGTAGACGTCGAACCAGCGGCCGAGCATCTCGGATCGCTGCTCGAACCGCGCGGGCTCGCCCGTTCGCGCGACACGGCCGTACGTCTCGAACCAGTGTTCCTCGAGATCGGGGGCGGCCTCGCGCAGCCATCGGCCTAGGATCGCCGGTGGGAAGCCCGTCAGCTGATAGAAGGCCGCATTCGCCTCGATGATGCGGTAGTCGATGCGGCCGGCGTCGTCGTCCGTCTGGCGCACCTCGGCCACGCAGAAGCCCTCGTCGAGGGCGTCGAACAGCGCGCGGTACCGCGTCTCGGACGCGCGCAGCCCGACCTCGGCGATCTTGCGCCGGGTGGTTTCCTGTACGGTGGCGGCGATCGCGACGGGGCGTCCGTCGACGTGGACCGGAAAGTAATCCGCCTCCCAGACGCGGCGTCCGGTCTTGGCCAGCGTCTCGCCGCTGATCTCGACGCCGCGGAACGGCTCGCCGGTCTCGAGGACCTGCCGCCACATGCGGTAGATCTCTTCGCCGGCCTCGAAATCGGGGAGGATCTCGTCGGGCCGGCGGCCGATGTGCTCGTCGGCGGGCGCCCCGTTGATGGCGGCAAGCTCGCGACCGATCCGCAGGAAGCGGAAGTCGCGATCCCAGACGCCGAGGCCGATCCGCGCGTTCTCGAGGAACGAGTCGAGGATCTTGGCCGGGTCGATCGGCCCGTCCGGCGCGGGCGCCGTGTCCCCCGGGGCATCCGCGACGGTCTCGTCGGGGGCGGGACGAAACTCCGGCGCAGCATCTTCGGTGACGTCAATGTTCATCCCGTGGATGACGACGACCTGTCCCGCCGCGTCCCGCTCGATCGCGCCGCGGTCGAGGATGACCCGCACCTCGCCATCGGGCCGAACGATCCGGAAGCTATGGCTGTAGCGCGTCGCGCTCGACCCGAGATAGGTGGAGGTCTCGCCCTCGACCCGGACGCGGTCCGCCGGATGCACGAGTGCGGTGAACCCCTTCTCGGCCGTGGGTGCCCGCTCGAGCCCGTAGAGGCGGACGAGCTCGGTCGACCATGCCAGCCGATCCTCCGCCGGTCGCCAGGCGTAGGTCCCGATCCGCCAGGCCGGCAGCCACGCAGCGTGCTCCGACGTTTCCTCCGCAGACATGCGCATCCCCTTGGCAGAGCGCCTGACCCCGGCGCGCGGCGCCCCCACCGCAAAGAGCCGACCGTCATATCACCACTTTGCCAATTTTGGCCAACGAATCCAAGCCACCGGGCGGCGTCGCACGCTCGGCCGGGCGCGGCGGCAGAACATGCCCAGGCGCCGCGCGGATTTCCGACGCCTGTGTGCCGTCGGCGGCGCCGGGGCGCACCGGCCCGGGGCGCGGCGTCACACCGGGACGAAGCTGTCGCGGTCGGGCAGGTACTGCAGCAGGGCGCCGTTGCCGATGTCGGTCCAGCAGCCGTGCATGTCGAGCGCACCGGTATCAACGGCGTCGCGCACGAAGGGGAAGGTCATCAGGTTGTCGAGGCTGACCAGCACGGCCTCGTGCTCCAGCTCGCGCTGGCCGCCGCCCCGGGCCTCCACCCGCTCCCAGCCGGGCCGCAGGATGTCCATCCATCGACCGACGAAACTTGCCTCCGCCTCGAGGTCGGGCGCCTCGCCGCGGCACATGGCGCGGCAGCCCGCGACGCCGCCGCAGTTGGAGTGGCCGAGGACGATCAGGTGAGCCACGTGCAGCGCCGTCACCGCGTACTCGATCGCGGCCGAGGTGCCGTGCTGCCGGCCGCCCCGCTCGTAGGGCGGGACGAGGTTGGCGATGTTGCGGTGGATGAAGAACTCGCCCTGGTCGGCGCCGAAGATCGAGGTGACGTGCACGCGGCTGTCGCAGCACGAGATGACCATGGCCCGCGGCCGCTGCCCCTCGTCGGCCAGACGACGGTACCAGGCACGGTTCTCGGTGTAGGTGGTCGCGTACCACCCCTGATAGCGGTGCGCGAAGTGTCCCGGCAGCGGTCGCGCCTGTCTCATCGGCCCGCCCATATCCTTCGAATTGCGAGAATATCGAGGGGAAGCAGCACCATCCCATCAAGCTTTCATTGAGCCGCGCCTGCAAGGCTCCTGCCACGATCGGTGACGGAGTGCGAGTGGTGAACGTGACGTGGCTGCGACAGGGCAGGGTCTCCCGGCTGGACCAAGACAGGATCGACGACCTGGTCGAACTTCTCTGCGACCTCGAGAGCGCGCGCATGCAGGGCATGGCGCTCGACGACCTGGGCGAGGCGGTGGCGGTGCTGCAGGCGGCCTGGAGGGCGCACGACATCGCCCGCGTGGTCGACTGGGTCGCGGCGATCGAGGCGACGGGCGAGGAGATGGGGCGCGGGCTCCTCCAGCGGGTCGCGGGTGACGTGATCGCGACCTGCAACGCCCGGGACGCGGCCGCCTTCGCGGCAACCTTCGACCGCCTGATCCGGCTCCTTCAAGGGGCGATCTCGGTCAGTGCCATGGCACCCGACGCGGTCGTCTGACGCCGGCACGGGTGGCGCTTGCGGGCGCTGTCACGGGGGTTAGGGTCCAGCGGACACGCCAAACCATCCCGGGGACGCCGATGAGCCTCACCTTTGCCGACCCCGAGCGCGCTGCCCTCCCGCTCCACGCGGTCTGGTCGGACGACCTCGAGCGCTGGCTCGCGGCGCAGCCCGAGGCCGCGCGGGCGTGGGCCTCCGCCCACGGCTGGAAGGCCGGGACCGGCAAGGTGCTCGTGATCCCGGCCGCGGACGGCGCAGACGGCGCGGTGGCCGCCGCGGCGATCGGCCTCGGCAAG